>JAAZBV010000065.1 GCA_012513605.1 Desulfatiglans sp.
AATGGTAATAACACAACCCATGAATTATAATTCTCCCTGTTTTGCCATTATATCCTTCAAACACTCAACAATATCAACCTGATTCACACCAGAGAACAACAACCTCTGCCCGGGGGCACATTCACCACTGTTCGTTTAATTCTTTATACACAGGGTATACAGCCTGATTACCTGCTGCATGATCTTAATGAAAGGTAAGCAGATAACACACTGTAAAAGCTTTGTATAGGAATTTCATTTTTATACCAAGGCAAAAATTCTAAACCTGCTGCGTTGCCACATAATCATAGCAATAATGTTTCACGTGAAACACCCTTAAAAAAAGGAGGCAATGTTCCACGTGGAACATTTTATTAGGCACCGCACTCGTGAGACGGACCGCACCCTCCCCTCAATCACATATTTATCCCTTAACAAATTCACCGTATACGGTCAAAATTCGGGAATTTTGGCGGTTTTTGGCTCCTTTTCATTTCTTATTGTGCCCTTACATCAAGAGATACCCAATATGTTGTGTTATCAAAATAAAAATAACCTCAAAAAGAATAATTTATGCTTTTCTCTGCTGCATCATATAACTCATAAAAAATATATAACGGGTATAAATAACAGCAGCCTTGCAGCAGAAGCCATCGATAGTTTAACAGAACCCGCAGCATCTTATATATAACTATTGCGCAATACCTCCATAATTATCCCATATAGTATTGTTTTAATTGGTTTTTTTCAGGTTTAAACAGAGAGTCAAAATTCTTCTAGTCACGAAAATATAATGAGAAGTTACAGAGTGACCACCCCGTTTAATAAAATATTTTTTATAAATTATTTTTTTATGATTATTTTTTTATTAAATATTAGAAACCCCTTTTTCCTTTTATCAGGGCAGGTAACCTCTTAAAAAGAAGAGAAATAATTCATTTTAACATTTTTCAATTTTGAAAAATTATGCCTTTTAAAAAGATTTTTCTGATTTTTTTAATGTTATTTTATCGTTATCAGTTGTATTTTAAAGTTTTTTAAAGATATTCAAAGATAATGATTTGTTAGTTTTTATCTTAACAAGATTAAAAAATAGCCGAAGCGGTTGAATTCAATAAAATTTTCCGGTCTTTTAATAATCCCCTCTCTGTGACCGCCTTTAGCTCTTGGCATATTATTTTCTATTTAATCAATCGGTTATGGTCTGTCAGAATATTATGAAATCATAAGTCCTCCTCCTATCCCATTCCTTTTGACAGATTACGATGTTTATAAGATAAATGCCGCGTCTTGATCGTCATGTCTTTTAATAAAAATAAGATCTATTTGTTTTGGAGCAGAACATGAGCACATTGTTGGATGAATTAAAAAAACATGTAAAAGAACAAATTTCCGAAAAGAGTTATTCCATGTGGATTAATCCTCTCTCTCTGATTGATGAAAAGGATGACGCCCTTGTTCTTGGCTGCCCTAACAAGTTTTCTATGAACTGGATCATGGAGCACTACAGCACTCTTTTAGATGGAGGACTCAGGCTCCTGGGAAAAAACTGCAATGTTTTATTCAAGGTAGCTGCCCCTCCAAGAAAAAAGATTGAGCCGGATATGTTTCAGCCTTCTCCCCAGATGAATATCCCTAACATCTCTCCCAGAAGAGATAAGGGCAGGATCCGTTTTAACAGGGAGTTTACCTTTGACAGATTTGTTGTGGGCTCCTGCAATGAATTTGCCTATTCTGTCTCAAAGGCAATGGCCTCAGGCGGTTCATGCTCCTATGACACCCTTTTTATGATGGCAAATACGGGCCTTGGAAAGAGCCATCTTTCCCAGTCCATCGGTCATATGCTGCTTGATAATAATCCTGATGTTCGTGCCTATTATATTACTGCAGAGGATTTTGTTAATGAGATGATCTTTGCACTTAAAAATAACAGGATAGATGAGTTCAAAAATAAATACCGTCGCTCATGTGATGTCCTCATGCTTGAAGAGGTGCATTTTTTAAGCGGCAAGGAAAAAATCCAGGCTGAACTGGGATACACGCTTGATGCCCTTGCAAATGACAGGAAAAAGCTGATTTTTACCAGTTCCCTGCTCCCAAAGGATATACCCAACATGTCCAGAGAGCTCTCATCAAGGCTTACCTCAGGGCTCATAACAACCCTTGACATGCCTGATTACAATACAAGGGTTAAAATCATAGAGAAGAAAGCCACCGAAAATAATCTTATGCTCTCAGAGGAGATTGTTCATTTTTTTGCGGAAAAGCTTACAAAGGATATTAGGCAGATAGAAAGCGCTTTAAGGTGTTTTAAGGCAAAGGCTGACTTTATGAAGGTCAAGGCCGATATAAACCTTGCCAGGGAAATACTTAAATACCATATAACAGAACAGAGTACTATTTCGCTGGACAGTATAAAGAGGCTTGTATGTAAATATTACCAGATAGAGCACACTGTGCTCCCCTCCAGGTCCAGAAAAAAGATCCATGCATATCCCAGAAATATGTATGTCTATCTTTCACGCAATTATTCTGCTGCAACACTTGAAGAGATAGGAAAATCCATAAACAGGAACCACTCTACTGTAATATATTCATCTGAAGTGATTGAGAAAAAACTAAGGGTCGATAAAAAGGTAAAAAATCAGGTGGATTTTTTAAGCGAAAAGATCAAGGAGTCTGCGGTATAAAAACCCTGACATAATAAGAACAAAACCCTAATAACCCCCTAATATTTTGTTACGATAATATTTAAGAACAAATAAGGGGGTTTTTATTATGGGTTTGCTTCAGAATGACAATTATATAGATAAGGTTTACCTTGATCTAATCTTTAATCTCGATGAGAAGAGGATATTTTCAACTATTCTCCCCTGGATATCACACAGTGCCAATGGATATTACTATCCGTTTATTCCACTAATTTTATTTTTTGTCGATCCTGCTAATGCCCTTTCGTTTCTTGTTTCAGCGCTGTTTGCCTTTGCTATTGAGCTTCCCGCTTACAAGATTATAAAAAGATGTGCAAAAAGGTTTCGCCCTTATGAGGTTAATAAAAATATAAAGAACAGAATCATGCCCAGTGAAAGGTTCAGCCTTCCATCCGGCCACACGGCTGCTGCCTGGGTGATTGCCATACTTGTTGCACTGTATTATCCAATCCTGGCTATACCTGTGTTTATATGGGCGACACTGGTGGGTATCTCAAGAGTATACCTCGGGGTACATTACCCGACAGATATTCTCGCCGGATTTATCCTTGGGACATTAAGCGCTGTATCTTCCATATTAATAAAGGGGCAGATTTTTTAAATGAATATCTTGTACGGTGTACAGGCAACAGGGAACGGTCATATCAGCCGCTCCAGAGAAATCATACGATGCCTTAAAGAAAAAAGACATAATGTCTCTGTGATTCTAAGCGGTCGTGATCCCGCATTGTTATGGGATATGGATGAGTTTATGCCATATACCACATATAAAGGACTCACCTTTTCGACTTACAGGGGCAGGATCAGGTATCTTGACACCATAAAAAATCTCGATCTAAGGGGATTCAATACAGATGTTAACAACTTTGATGCAGCCGGATATGATATTGTAATCACCGATTTTGAACCGGTTTCATCCAGGATAGCGAAAAAGCACCATATCCCCTCTATTGGTATTGGACATCAATATGCCTTTTACCATAACATCCCGACAGTATGGAAAACCGCTGTTTCAAGTTATATTATTAAAAACTTTGCTCCAGTAAATTATCCTGTTGGCCTTCACTGGCACCACTTTAACCAACCCATACTTCCCCCTGTTGTTCCAAGGTTAAATGAAAATGTATCCTCAATAGAAAATAAAATCATTGTTTATCTGCCCTTTGAAGAACAGGAGGATATCCTGGACCTGATTGCACCTTTTAAGGATTATGATTTTTTTGTCTATCATAAATTTGAAACCCATTTGGTTAAAGAAAATATTCATCTATGTCCATTCTCCAGAAATGGTTTTCTAAATGATCTCATGGAATGCAGCGGAGTGATCACCAATGCAGGCTTTGAGCTTGTAAGTGAGGCCCTTACAATAGGAAAAAAGATACTTTTAAAACCCCTAGCAGGCCAGATGGAACAACTCTCAAATGCGAAGGCCATTACAATGCTTTCTCTTGGGCAGGCGATGAAAAGGCCGAACAGGCGCGAAGTAGAAACCTTTTTAAACCTGCCTCTGGCATCTCCAATTAATTACCCTTATACTGCGGAGATTATAGCAGATATGATTGATTCCAGGGCCTGGACACATATGAGCAGGTTTGTTAAGGATGCTTGGGCGAATGTCAATATAGCCTTTTAAGCGGCTGCATCATAGTAGGCCCAGTCTTTGGGATAAAGAGATTCAAAGGTAAGTTTCTCAACAGATGTCCATGGGCTCTTCCTTATCAGTTCCTTCCTTATTCCCTTTTCTTCAAGCGCCTTACCTGTAGTGTATGATGAGACAAATACCCTCTCTGTATGATTATAAAACCATACTATGAATTTCCACACAAGTTCGCTTATATTGTGATCGGTTGTAAGCCTTTCTGCCAGCTGTGGAAAGGCGGCATTGTATGTGCTGTAATGCGGAAGCCCTAATATCTTTGCTGTAAGCATTGCAGCCAATCCCATAGACCCGGGTGTAGAGCTGTAAATATGAGTATAGCCCTCCTTTTTACTGTCAATACCTGCCCCTGTCTTTACAACCGCCATCATGCCCTGATCATTGCCGATGATCTTTCTTGCCTGAGACAGCAGTTGGCTCAAAAAGCCCTCATCCCTGTTTTTGTGGAAATAATCAGGTCGTCTGTATCCTATATGCCCCCTGAGGCTTTTGTAGATTGTCTCCTGCCTGTTTCCATTTATCAATATCTTTTCAGCAAAACGAAGGAGCAGTTAAAGATTAACGAGTGTCTGTGTAGCGTTATATAAGGATATTATTAGGCGCTGATTTATTAAAACAAGAGCGGTGATAGCAGTTTTTACTGTTACCACCGCTCATTTACAATTTACAGATATTGTTTAGAACTTAACCACCAGATCAGCCTGAAAGAGTCCCTCTTTCCTTGTAGTATTACCAAGTATCGGCTTTGCATGATAATAATCAAGCCCAAGGGTTATATTTTTTGCAAGTCCGATGATTAGTTCATATTCCATCCCCTTGACATCGGTCGCGCCACTGTAGAAATCGCTATCAGGCAGAAAATCCGCCCAGGCATCTTTCTCAAGTTTTCTGTAGTTGACCTTTACCTGCCAGTCCTTCGCGGCTTTTATGCTCTTGTCTCCAAAGCTGAAACCATACAGAAAGCCCTTATTGTTTGCATCTGCATCAGAATTAACATACTGGCCAAACAGAGAGAGAGATTCCACCAATTTAATCTTTTCAGAGAGCTTGAAAGCGATCTCTCCGTCCAGTGTAATGCCATCATATTCATAGAGCCAGTTGTTAGTCTCTGAAATCCTTGTGTTTGAATTGCTTGAGTGCTCGGAAAAGTCATTACCTTCCATATCAGAAAAATTATAATAGGCAGCAGCAAACTTAAGATCAATATTTTTGTTTATGTTTGTTTTGATCCCTGATTGCAGCACGGTCATAGTGGGATCTGATTTTGAGCTGCTGTATTCATCAAGCAGAAAATATGCAGGGGTAGCAAATATCTCAAGATTATCCTTCACCTTAAAGTTAAGGGTTGCTGCAAGACCATCAGGGTAAATATCAGTATCCCATAAAAGGTCCTTTGTTCCCCAGATGGGGTTTGCTATCTTACCGGCCATTATGCTTATACTCTTAATGGGACTGTACTTTGCATATGCATAATCAAGCCTGATATCCGGTGTCTGGAAGGTGTTTTCAAGTGTCTGATTTGTTGATCTCGGGTCTGATCCACCGGTTGCAAGACCAATGGCTCCTTCCCATTTATCATTAGGTTTTGAAACAACACCGAGTCTCGCCCTTATTCTGCCCCTGTCACGTGAAACCCTTCCATCATTATCCGTGTCCTGACTCTGATAACGTATACGTACATCACCTTTAACCTCTGTGTTTTTTATCCATTTTGGGAGTTCGAATCCTTCTTTAACGGCCCCGGCAGTTACCTTCTTTTCCTTTTCACCATCCTTTTTCATCTCATCTGAAAGACCTTTGGCCTCTTCCTTTGTAAGGATGTTTTTTTCCACAAGCTTATTAAGCAGGATATCAACATCCCCTGCATACGCTGCCCCTGTAAAAAGAAATACGCCTGCAATAAATGTAGTAATCATATTTTTCAGTTTCATTTATAAATCTCTCCTTTATGTTTTATGTTTCTAATTTTAATAATTTCTTTAATAATCAGATGCACTGCATCTCTTCCCCATAAGAATTCCTTAATGACACATAGCGCATTCTTGCTAACAAATATTTAATATTAATGAATATAAGGTTAGGTTTTTGTTAGATTTACGACATAGCTATATGATCATTAAGGCGGATATCATTATGATATAGGTGTAAAAAAATGAAAGGTTTAAGTGCGGGGATAAATACACCATTGGAATCATTATTTTTTTGATGAATCCCATATCCCATTCCAGGAACCTAATGGTTCATTTTTAGCAAGCCTCTCACACCTGTTGGCCATTATGGAACCTGTGCCAAGGCCATATTCCCGGTAGATTTCGAGAAAGATTTCCTTTGCACCTTTCCAGTCACGGTTACAATACCTGTCATAGGCTTCATTATACGCGGGAATAGTTTTTTTCTTTATTTCAAACCTCGGATCATTATCAAGCAGAAGCTCATAAAGAGTTACAGGCTCCTTAAAACCATATAAAACAAGGTTGTCTATAAAGCGGTAGGAAAACCTTGGGTCCGATTCCACATAGCCACGAATAAAATTCAAGAAATGCTGCGATATAAGCACTCTGGCATCATAACGCTTTGATAAACTCTCTATCCGGGCTGCCTCGTGGACAGCATTTCCCAGAGCATGGTATCTGTTATCAAAGGCATAGTAGGTAAATGAAACCCTGCCGATTGTAATGCCGCAACCCATATCTATTTTGGGGCGTAAAATTTCATCCCTGAATGATTCATTGTATCTTCTCATACCGGTTGTAAGGCGATATATATTTTCCAGGATGTACTTGCCATTATCCTCCGGGAATACCGCCATAATACCGTCCCCATAAATCTCTGCAAATGTATTTTCATGAGAAAGGTAGAGCTCAATATAGGCTGCTTCATGCACATCTGTTATGAACTTTTCATAGGTGAATTCACCATCGCGGCTCTTGTCTGCCTCACGATATATACCTTTTTCAAAATTCAGCAATATATTGGTTGAATCCCTGAGATCTGCAAAAAGGACGATCCTGTTTGTTTTTTCGTTTGATATTGTATTTTTAAAGACCATCTTTTTTTACAATTATAAATTCCAATCCTTTGATAAAATCCCCGGAGTAAGCGTAAATAATACAACCAAATAAAATTTAACCTCTTCGTATATGAATTTTATACGCTTTTATATTCGTATAGTTTTACCACAGTATGAAGAAAGTGTAATTTTATTTTCACTGCTTTTCACCTCCCTCATTCTAGCTCTAATGCAATATATCCCCTGACAATAATCTAACATGAGACTAACAAGTTCCTAATAAAAGGGTGGTAAACTCTTATCAGAAAAAGGAGAATACTATTATGATTATATTTCTTTATATACTGGCAATTTTATGGGTAATCTCTCTTTTCCAGTTTGCCAGGATCAAAATATCGTTATCTGATAAACAGTCAGAACCACTTTGGATTCACAAAGACTGGGGCTTCCTGCTTTACATGAGGATAAGCGGAATTTTTATTTTATCTGTCATAGTTGTTATTATTAACTTAATATAAATTTTCTATTTATATTCTCTTCTGTGCCGGTGGATTACCCCCTCGATAAGATAAATAACCTCTTCAGCTATGTTAGTAGCGTGATCAGCTATCCGTTCAAGGTGACGTGAAATCAGGAAAAGCTGTATCAGTGAACCTGCGTTCTCAGGGTTGTCAGGCAGGCTGTTGCTTACCTTTTGAAAAAAGCCCCTGTCAAGGGCATCAATTGCATTATCATCAATACGCAGCCTTAATGCTACCTCAAGATCAAGGTTTACAAGCGCATCAAGGCTGTCCTTGACCATCTTTATGGTTTTAATAGACATCTCACTGTAATCAAAAGTAACATTAAGGGGAGTCCTTGTACCAAGATATATAACCCTTTCAGCAATATTTACCGCTTCGTCTCCGATTCGTTCAAGGTCATTGTTTATCTTGATTACTGCTGTAATAAACCTTAGATCAACTGCAACAGGCTGATGCAGCGCCAGTATCTTGAGGCACTCCTCTTCAATCTCCACCTCGATTTCATCCACCCGCCTGTCCGATTCTATTACCCCTTTTGCTATATCAAGGTTTTTTGTTGCAACAGCCTTGATTGCCCTGTTAAGCTGCTCTTCGACCATTGCGCCAAGGGAGAGTATCTGTTTTTTGATCTTTTCTATTTCTATTTGTAATCGTGGAGGCATTTGTTTCTCCTTATTAATTTTTATATTCCCTTTAATCCTTAATTGCAGTTTAACCGAATCTCCCGGTAATATAGTCTGATGTCTGCTTTAACTTTGGCCTTGTAAAAAGCGTGTCTGTCTCATTCACCTCTATCAGTTTACCCATAAAAAAAAAGGCTGTTATGTCTGATACCCTTGCAGCCTGCTGCATATTATGGGTGACTATTATTATCGTGTATGTCTCTTTAAGTTTATTTATCAGCTCCTCTATTTTTTGTGTGGCAATCGGGTCAAGGGCTGAGGCCGGTTCATCCATAAGCAGTACCTCAGGTTCAATGGCCATTGCACGGGCAATACATAGCCTCTGCTGCTGCCCGCCTGATAAACCAAGTGCAGATTCATTCAGCCTCTCTTTCACCTCTTCCCATAAGGCTGCACCCTTCAGGCTCTTTTCCACCCTCTCCTCTACCTCCCCTCTATCCTTTACCCCATTCACCCTCAGGCCATACGCCACATTTTCAAATATGCTTTTAGGAAATGGGTTTGGTTTCTGGAACACCATGCCTACCCTGCTCCTTAATGAGACAACATCCACATTCTTTTCATAGATATTTTCATTATCAAGAAGTACCTGCCCTTCTAGCCTGCTTATGGGTATAAGGTCATTCATCCGGTTAAGGCACCTTAAAAGCGTACTCTTGCCGCATCCTGATGGCCCGATCAATGCTGTTACCTTTTTTTCATAAAACTCAAGATTGATCCCATGAAGCGCCTTGACGCTGCCATAGAAAAAATTCAGATCCTGAGTCATCATCTTTTTTTTTCTATCCATTATAATTTAATCCTGTACACGATTCTTGCCCTTGTTTAATCTATTACAATCGTCTTCTCAGTCTTGTCCTGTAGATTATGGCAATAAGGTTCAGACCCAGCACAAGGAAAATCAGTACAAGGGCTGTCCCATATTGCAAATGCCTGGTTGCCTCAATCTCGGTTCCCGCTGTTGCCAGTACATATATGTGATAAGGAAGAGCCATTATCTCATCAAAGGGGGACTTTGGTAAAGATGGTGTATAAAAAACCGCTGCTGTAAACATTATGGGCGCGGTCTCCCCCGCAACACGACTTATGCCTAATATTGCCCCTGTAAGAATACCGGGCAGGGCTGAAGGTAAAACCACCCTGTATATTGTCTGCCATTTTGTAGCGCCAAGTCCGAGAGATGCCTCCCTGTATGTATTCGGGACATTCCTTAATGCCTCTTCTGATGCGCCTATGATCACGGGCAGCGTCATGGCCGCAAGGGTGAGTGCACCTGAGAGAATACTTACGCCGAAGCCAAGCCATACAACAAACAAGGCAAGACCAAAAAGACCAAAAACAACAGAGGGTATACCCGCAAGGTTATTGATCCCGAGCCTGATCATGCGAACCACCTTTCCGTGTTTTGCATATTCATTAAGATATATGGCAGAAGATACGCCTATGGGGAGCGCAATGAGTATTGCTCCAATACTGATTATAAGAGTGCCCAGAATACAGGGGAGAATACCCCCTTTTGTCATGGAATCATAAGGAGCCTGCGAAACGAATGTCCAGTTGATCGCCCTCCATCCATTAATGACAAGAAACGAAATAACAACAAGAAGCGCTAATCCGTTTATTGCTGTAGCAACCTTAAACAGTGAGAAAAAAATCCCCTGAACTATTTTTCTGCTTCTCTTTATTTTTCTGATATCCTTCATCTCATCAACCAACTTTTTTTACTCTATCCTCTTTGCTCATTTCTCTTTCCTAATTTCCTTACAGCGTCGCAGCCCCGACCTGCCTGTATCTGTTTGATATATAATCCGCCACCATATTAAATGCCATAGTAAACAAAAAGAGCACTATCCCGGTTGCAAATAGTGCATAGTAATGGTCTCCCCTGAATGGGGCCTCTGCCATCTCTGCTGCAATGCTTGCAGGTAAAGGTCTGACCGGGTCAAAAATTGAATTTGGGACCATTGCTGCGCCTCCTGCAACCATCAGAACAACCATAGTTTCACCTATTGCCCTTGACATGCCCAAAATTACGGCGGTGGAGACCCCTGAAATTGATGCAGGCATGATAACCCGCCAGATTGTTTCCCATTGTGTAGCGCCAAGGGCAAGGGATGCCTCTTTTAGCTCTTTTGGAACACCAAAAATGGCATCCTCGCTTATGCTGCATATTGTCGGCACAGACATGAATGCAAGCATCATTGCGGCGTTAAACAGGTTAAGCCCTACCGGTATATTAAATGTCTCCTGTAAAAAGGGGGCAACAACAACCATCCCGAAAAATCCTATAACAACAGATGGCATGGCCGCCAGTAGCTCCACCACAGGTTTTGCTACTTCACGCATCCTGCGAGAGGCGATCTCTGCTAGAAAAAGGGCAGAAAAGATGCCAAGAGGTATGGAGATGACAGAGGAAACCAGTGTAACTGAAAGAGAGGCAATAATAAGCGGGAATATGCCAAAATCTGCCGGGTCATCAGTAGGGTACCAGTATATTCCAAAGATAAAATCCTTTACAGATACCTTACTGAAAATGGGAAGCCCTTCCATAAAAAGAAAGATCACAATAAGACCAAGGGTAAAAAATGAGGCAAGGGCTATGACAAGAAACAGATATCTGATAATCCTCTCTTTATTTTTTCGGTATGTTCCTCTTTGATAGTTTTTCTTCATTATTATTACCAAGGTTTAAACAGCTTAAAAATTAAAACTGTTGACTTTGTGACATGATATTTTAATCCCCTCAGGGTTCCACGATTCCGCTTCTGCCATAGGCTATTTCGTGACAAGCAAATCGGGGAAAAAGGTAGAAATAATACCATGTCTTTAAGTCAACAGCATTGTTCATGAAAACCTTTGTTACAAATTAATAAAGCCTAACAAAGCCGGCCTCTTCAACATATTTCTGCCCTTTTTCAGGGTTTACCATAAAATTGATAAAATTAAGCACATCACCTTTTGGCCAGCCTTTTGTAAACATATATAATGCCCTGCTTACAGGGAATGTACCATCAAGTGCGGTTTCGGGTGTGCCCTTAACTCCGTTTATAGATAGAGGTTTTACAGTATCATTAATATAACCTATGCCGTCATATCCTATCGCATTCTTGTTTTTTGAGATAGCCTGAATAACGGCCCCGCTCGAGGCCTGAAGAAGAGCTCCTGGAAACACTCGCTCCTTGTTAAGCACCTTTTCTTCCCAAACTTCATATGTGCCAGAAGATGTGTCGCGCGATATAACAACTATCTTTCCATCTGCCCCGCCAACCGCCTTCCAGTTGGTGATTTCACCTTTGTAGATAGCCTTGAGCTGATCAATAGAAAGGCTTTCTATCTTGTTGGATGGATGCACCACCGGCACAATACAGTCATATGCAACTGCAAATGGAACAGGATAGACTCCCTTTTCTACTGAAAGCTTGATCTCCTTGTCCTGTATGAATCTTGAACTGGTAGCGATATCTGTTGAGCCATCTATTATGGCCTTAAGGCCATTTCCAGACCCGCCACCTGAAATGGTTATCTTTACATCAGGGTTCTGTTTCATATATGCCTCTGCAACCTTCTGGGCAATGGGCAGAACTGTTGTAGACCCCTTTATTACAATATTACCTGCCATTGCGACACTGGCAGTAAAAAAGAAAAAAATTATCATACTGATTATTGTGTATTTTTTAAATCCCATTTTATCCTCCTTAAGTGATAAATAAAAAAATTTTTGCATAAAATTGTTAGCGTTCTGTTAGGGTTTGGTTAGCCCTGAATTAAGTTTTATAAAAGGTTCACCTCCTTATTTGAAATTTTTAATTTCATTTTAAGGATATGAACTGTTTGTTAATTGGGAATTAGGGGATTGTTAGGGTTTTGTGAGAATTTATTTTGTCGATCAACTATAATTACAGGCATCAAGGATGTTTGCTTTAAGGCCATGTATGATATCCTCAGACTTAACATTCTTATTAAGCCACATTATTATACTGTCAGCCGACTCCCTGGGTATCTCCCGGCTAAGCACAGTATATTCATGCCTGTTATTAAGCCCGTCATAATCAAACCTTATTCTGACAGCATGTCTTCCTTTAAGACCTGCCGCATTATGATTAAACAGATCCAAAACAGTTGATAGTTTATGTATTGCCCTTTGGTTGTCCATTCTTTTCTCCTTATACATTCATTTGTTTATGATAAGAATATAGGCCTATCATGTTAGACAATGATTAAGGAGCCATTTTTATTGTATTAGATTTTGGCCTGAAACAGGAGGCCCATTGTTTTTATTTATTAAAAACCTTTGGGAGCCTTATTGTAAAGGTAGAACCCTTTCCAGGGGAGCTTTCAACGCTTACCGAACCTCTGTGTGCATGTATAATATGTTTTACAATGGCAAGGCCCAGTCCTGTGCCGCCCTGCTGACGGCTCCTAGCCTTGTCTACACGGTAGAATCTCTCAAAAAGCCTGGGCAGGTGTTCCTTTTCTATGCCCCTTCCCTCATCTGACACCTCGATATAGAGCATATCCTCTTTTTTATAGGCATTTACATGTACCTTTGTATTGTTTTCACTGTACTTTACTGCGTTATCAAGAAGATTGACCACCGCCTGCTCAAGAAGGGGAGCATTAACCTTTGCGGCAAGCTCCTTTTCGCATGTGATATTGAACTTTATTTGCTTTGCCTCTGCAACCGGAGAGCACACCTGTATGGCTGTCTCTATAATATTTAAAACATTGGCCTTCTCAAGCAGTATCTCATCCCCTGATTCTGTATCCTTTTCAAGCCTGGAAAGCTGCAGAAGGTCATCAATAATGGCCTCAAGCCTGTTAACATGCTTGGAGATGATTGTCAGAAACCTCTCACTCTCCTCTTCAGAATCTACCCCGACATCTTTAAGGGTCTCTACAAAGCCTTTAATAGCTGTGACTGGAGTCTTTATCTCGTGGGAAACATTTGCCACAAAATCCCGCCTTATATTCTCAAGCCGCTTGAGCCTGGTAACATCATTCAGCACAATTAGGGCGCCTATCTCTTTTCCATTGGTGTCAACCAGCCTTGTACCATGACCGTTTATAAATTTCTCCTCGCCTGGGTACAGGGTAATCTCCTTTTCAACAGGTTCATTTCCCTTAATCACATCTGATATGAAATCGTGAAAGGTCCTGTTTCGTATGGCCTCCTGGATACTCTTACCCTGGGCATCCCTGCTTTTTACCCCGAATATTTTTTCTGCTGCCTTGTTAAGGCTGATAATCTTTTCATCCTTATCAACAGCTAAAATGCCCTCTTCCATGCTAGATAGAATAACCTCTATCTCATTCCTCTGCCTGGTTATGGTTGAGATCCTCTCTTCAAGGTCTTTTACCATCTCCTTCATGGCGTTGTGCAGATTTCCTATCTCATAAATATTTGACCTGGGCTGGTTAAACCGGTATTCACCCTTTGCAATGCCCTCGGCATTTTTTCTGAGCTCTTCTATTGGCCTGCTTATCCGCCGGGAAATAAACAGGCATACCAATGCTGCAAAAATGGCTATTGTGAACCCTGCAAAGACGATCTTCTTTTGCATCGCACTTACAGCTTCATCTATAATATCAACTGGTATGGATGTTCGGATTACAGCGTGAAGCTTATTGCCATAATAAACCGGCACCCCTACATACATAAGGTTTTTATCCAGCGTGAGGCTGTAGCGGGTTGATACGCCTTTTTTTTCTTTAACTGCCCCAATAAATTCAAGCCTGTCTTTATGGTTGTCCAACTCACCTGGATCGCGCTCTGAATCGCCAATAACCTTTCCTGAAGGCAGAATAATAGTTACCCTTGTTAAGGTTGACTTGCCAATCTCCTTGCAAAGCCTGTCAATACTGATCTGATCATAATAGTCTTCAGGGGTTTTTATCATCCCCTGAACAAACCTTGCCCTTGTCTCCAGGTCTGTCTCTACCTGCTTCAGAAATATTCTTTTTTCAGATACAGAGGCATACCATATTACAGTAACAATCGATAAGAGGATGATGAAAAGATAGGACGGGTAAAGCACCCAGATCAGAGGTCTTTTTTTAGCCACCTGTTACTCCTTGAACCTGTACCCTACACCGCGTACAGTCTCTATATATTTTCCGGCCGGGCCGAGCTTTTTTCTTAAACCTACTATCTGCACATCAACTGACCTGTCTGTAACAAAATAGTCATCACCTTTTACCGCATCCACTATCTGGGTGCGGGTAAAGACCCACCCCGGTCTCTTGATAAGAAATTCAAGTATGCCGAACTCTGTAAAGGTAAGCTGGACAGGTTCGTCATTGACCATAACCTCATGCCTTCCGGTATGGATCTTTATATTGTGGATCTCTAAAATCTCCTTTTCCGCACCTGCCGGTTTAGCCCTTCTGCGGAGAACCGCCCTTATCCTTGCAGAGAGTATCCTGGGGCTGAAGGGCTTTGGTATGTAATCATCTGCACCGAGTTCAAGGCCAGTAACAATATCGGCCTCTTCGCCCTTTGCGCTGAGCATTACAATAGGTATATCTTTTGTGTTCTTATCGTTTTTAAGGCCCCTTGCAACATCAAGCCCGTCTATGCCCGGAAGCATAAGGTCAAGTATAACAAGGTCGGGGAGCTTTGATTTTGCCGTGTTCAATCCCTCTTCACCTGTGGATGCACAGATAACATTGTACCCATCCCTTGTAAGGTTATAACTTACAAGTTCAAGGATATCCTCTTCATCATCCACAACAAGTATCTTTTCCTTTTTCATATCAGCTACTCCTGTTTTTCAGACAATCATATTTTTCAATCGTTAGCAGTGTGTTAAGATCATGTAAGATTGCGGTTAGATGTTTAGGCCTCTAAAGAAAATAAACTCTGTTTTCAAAACCTTATGGAGACATCCCCGTTTAATATCTTTTTAACCTTTCCATCCTCTGCTTCCAGGATAAGCCCCCCATCCTTATCAAGGCCAATGACCTTCCCGCTGATGGCCTCATCACCTGTATCAACTGAGACCATCTTACCGGTCAAGAGGGATAAACTGTTACACCTTCTGCTGAACTCATCCATTCTTTCACCGGTTATATCATTATATATATGGTCAAATCTCTTTAATATCTCTGCAATCAGCCTGTTTCTTGATATCTGCCCGCCTGTCTCTTTCATAAGGCTTGTTGAGTTAAAAAGCATGCCTGATTCCTCATCAGGGCACCAGTTGACATTCATGCCCATCCCCAGGATGACATATGCAGGTTTGTTACCTCTGATGCTGAACTCTGTCAGTATCCCTGCGAGCTTATCCCTGTTCAGGTATATGTCATTGGGCCATTTGATCATGGCGGAACAGCCGCAGACCTCATTTATGGCATCAATAGAGGATACTGCAAGGGCAAGGGTGAGGGCATAAACGTTTTCCGCCATTATATCAGGCATAAGAAGGATAGAGATAAGGATATTTTTACACGGGGGAGAAAACCATTTGCGGTCCATCCTGCCCCTGCCTGCTGTCTGCTCCTCTGCCAAAACAACAGTGCCATGGGCCGCACCCTGTGTATAGAGTTCCTTTGCTGTGGTGTTCGTGGATGGGAGGCTATTATGTATAACTATGTTTTCTTTAAAAACAGATTTTCCAAGGATGGCTTTTATATTTTCCCGGTCAAGGTTATCCATTACTTTTCTTTTTTAGTGTGAGTTAGTGTCCATCCAAAACTGTCGTTTTTGGATTCAAGCGGTCAGCTATCAGCGTTCAGCTTTCATCAAAAGGTTTTCAAATTAAAGAATTAGCTGACTGCTGATCGCTTCATCCAGAATTTCCTTCTTTCTGGATGGACACGAGCTAGTGTTCACGCTCCTTTTTGAGTTCCCTGGTCATAAGCTCCTTTACCGCAAGAAGCGGGTCTTTTCCATTATATAGGGTCTCATAGGTCTGGTCTATGATAGGCATATCCACACCAATTTTTTTTCCAAGCTCATAGGCTGCAATAGATGTCTTTACACCTTCTGCAACCATGCTCATTCCACCGGTAATTTCAGAAAGCTTCATACCCTTACCTATCTTAAGCCCAAGGGTGCGGTTGCGGCTTAAATCCCCTGTGCAGGTAAGAACAAGGTCGCCTATACCTGAAAGCCCTGCAAAGGTCATGGGGTTTGCGCCCATTGCCACACCCAGCCTTGTTATCTCGGCTAACCCCCTTGTAATAAGGGCCGCCCTTGCATTAAGGCCAAATCCAAGGCCATCCGATGTACCGGCAGCAATAGCAATAACATTCTTGAGAGCCCCGCATAGCTGAATACCCATAAGGTCATCACTCACATATACGCGGAAAAGCGCAGTAGAAAAAATGGCCTGAAGCCTTGTTGCATGGGCAATATCCCTTGAGGCGATTGTTACTGCTGTTGGCTGTTTTGCCACCACTTCGTTGGCAAAACTGGGGCCGGCCAGACATGCAAAGTTTTCAGTATAGACATGGTCAAGTATCTCCTCTGCCACCTCTGACATCACCTTTAATGTATTGTTTTCTATACCTTTAGTGGCGGAGACAAACTGCATGCCGGGCCTGAGATAGGGTTTCATCTGTAAAAGCACATCCCTGTAAACATGCGATGGCACAGCCATCATAATAAGCTCTTTATCCTTTAAAGCCTCCGCAAATGTCTTAACAGGGTTAAGGTTGTCAACAAGTTTCATGCCGGGAAGAAAGGTCTCATTTATCCGATTCTTTTTTATCTGCTCATAAACCTCCTCTTCCCTGATCCAAAGGTCAACAATGTGCCCCTTGTCTGCCAAAAGATTGGCAAGTGTTGTTCCCCAGCTCCCTGCACCTATTGCCCCTATCTTAACCTTGTCTGTCTGCGCCATTATTTTTCCCTTTTAAACGATATTTTTTTGTATTCAGACAAGGGGATTCTATTGAACTTGCCTTTTAACGTCAAGGACAAACCTTTTAGTACAGCGATAACTCGCCTTGACATATTACGCTAGACGTAATATCTTTTTTCTATGATAAAATCATTCGCGAACCGTGATACTGAAAATATTTTTAATGATCAACGAGTGCGCCGTTTCCAGGCCTTTGAAAAACAGGCACAAAAACGACTTATGGTTTTACATGCTGCTCCTAGTTTAGATGCCTTAAGGTTGAATCCGGGCAATAAATTTCATGCCCTTTCAGGTGACCGAAAAGGACAATATGCTATCAGCATTAATAAACAATGGCGCGTATGTTTTCACTGGAAAGAGGGAAATGCGTACAATTTTGAAATAACTGATTATCATTGAGGTGCTATATGACAAATAAAAATAGTCTTCTTGACCCAATAACACCAGGAGAAATTCTCCGAGAGGATTTTTTAGAGCCTCTTGCTATTAGTATCAACCAGCTTTCCAGAGATATTTCTGTTCCGCCAAACAGGATAAGTGAGATTGTGAATGGGAAAAGGGCTATCACAGCTGATACTGCCTTGAGGTTGGAACGATATTTTGGGATTTCTGCCCAATTTTGGCTGAATCTACAGACCGAATTTGACTTGAGAATAATGAAACGTAAAATCGGAGCAGATATTGAAAAACGTATTATCCCTGTAAAGCATGGTGATGAAGTTATTAATCAAAATGCCAATGCATAACCGGTATATGGGATAGGCGCTATGTACAAATTAAACCGGGACTATGTTTTTTAACAATAGCAATAAGCTTAATACGTCGCTTTCTCGCTTTCTTATAAGCTTGACACATAATTTCCATGTCATATAATCCTGATTTTCTTGTGAAAAAAATCTTTGATTAATGTGATTATGAGGATATTTGATGTTACAGGCAACACTTTTAATGGCAGGTTTAGGTGCCTTTTGCGGGCTTTTGTTAGGCGCTGCGTCGCGCATCTTTTATGTATATGAGGACCCAAGAATAGAGCAGGTGCAGGATAGCCTCGCCGGTGCTAACTGCGGGGGGTGCGGTTATGCCGGCTGTGCTGCTGCTGCTCATGCGGTTGTGGCTGGAAAGGCACCGGTAAACGTATGCATGGTTGGCGGCGATGAGTCTTCTGTCAAGGTTGCAGAAATAATGGGAATAAAGGCAAACCTCGTTGAGCCCCAGAGGGCATTTAACCTCTGTACCGGAGGTTACAGGGCAAGCAACCACTATATATATGAGGGTATTAACACATGCAGGGCACAGAGCATGCTTTATGGCGGAAAACGGGTATGCAGTATAGGCTGCCTCGGTTTCGGGGACTGTGTAAAGGCCTGCCAGTTCGGCGCCTTATCTCTTGGCCCTGACGGATACCCGGTTACTGATATGTCAAAGTGTGTTGGATGCGGGGCATGTGAAAAGGCATGCCCGAAAGATATCCTAAAGGTAAGGACCCTTTCTGACAGGTTCCTCCATTTTAATACAGTGGATGACTGTCTTGCCCCATGTGCACAGACATGCCCTGCCCAGATCAATATCCCGCGCTATATAACACAGATCAGAAATGGTGATTATGAGGGGGCAGTGCATACCATCAGGGAAAGAAACCCCCTGCTCCTTGCATGTGGAAGGGTCTGCCCTCACCCCTGTGAGGTAAACTGCCGCAGAGGCTTAGAGGATGAGCCAGTTTCTATAAACCAGCTGAAACGTTTTGCCGCAGATTATGAGATGAATTCAGGTAAAAGGATGCATGTATCTGTTTCCCCTGAAAAAACAGGCAAAAAGGTGGCTATCGTGGGCGGCGGTCCTGCAGGTTTAACCTGTGCCTTTTTCCTTAGAAGGCTGGGTCATGATGTTACTATATTTGACTCCAAGCCCAAGCTTGGAGGTGTGCTCAGGTATGGCATCCCTGAATACAGACTCCCTAAAAAGGTGCTTGACTGGGAAATCGAGGGAATACTTAATCTAGGAATCGAGACAAAAACGAATCACACCTTTGGTAAGGATTATAATCTTGAGACACTTATTGCTGATGGCTTTGACGCCATATTCCTTGGCATAGGGGCATGGAAGGACTCCCCTTTAAGGGTCGAAGGAGAGATCCTTTATGGCTGCTATACCGGTATGGATTTCCTTTCCCGACTTGCAAAGGGGGAAAAGCTCCACATGGGTAAAACAGCCGTTGTTATTGGCGGAGGCAATACGGCCATTGACTGCAGCAGAAACCTCATACGTCATGGGGTTGAAAAGGTCTATATTGTATACAGGAGAACAAGAAATGAGATGCCTGCCAATAAAGTAGAGGTAGAGGCTGCTGAGCATGAGGGAGTTGAATTTTTATTTCTCTCCGCTCCCATACGTGTAAAAGGAGATAATGAAGGTAAGGTTACCCACCTTGAATATGAAAGGATGGAACTTGGAGAACCTGATGCAAGCGGCAGAAGAAGACCTGTGCCGGTTAAGGATTCTGCCACCCTTCTTGCAACAGATATGGTAGTCACCGCTATTGGCCAGGCCCCAGACCTGGCCTTTGCCCAGAAGGTAAAAGAGAAGCTTTCTGAACTTAAGACCACAAAATGGAATACCCTTGATGTAAACCCTGATACATGGCAGACATCCATACCCTTTATCTTTTCAGCAGGTGATGCAGCAACTGGTCCTTCCCTTGTTGTTGAGGCAATAGGCGGCGGCAGAAAGGCGGCAAGGTCAATCCATCAGTACATTACAGGCCAGGAGGTTAAATGCGAGCCCGGCGAACTCAAAAAGTCCACATATATAAAGGGTACCATGTTTGATCATGTGGATGGCGTCGTGAAAAAACAGAGGGCTGAAATGATTGAACTCCCTGTTGAGGAGAGGATCAAGTCATTTGTGGAGGTTGACCAGGTGCTGACTGAAGAGGCAGCAATCAAGGAAAGCGAAAGGTGCCTTAACTGCTGCAGGATATGTTATACAGCAGATATAAACCCCCTTGTAAATATAAAAACAACTGTGCCGGAAACAGCATTATTAAACTAAAAAGTTGGCGCAGAGCACAAGACGCAAGGTTTTTTCTTTACCCTGTGCTATGCGCCCTGCGCCTTTAGCCTACTCTTCTATCACCTTTGCCACACCAACCACCTTTTCACCAGGTGCCAGGTCAATGAGTTTTACTCCCTGAGTGTTTCTTCCTATTACCGAGATATCAGCTACCCTCAGCCTAATGATTTTTCCCTGCTCTGTTATGATCATAAGCTGATCAGTCTCATTTACCTGGTATGAATAAACCACATTGCCATTTCTCTCTGTGGCCTTTATGGTAAGTATGCCCTTACCTCCCCTTGACTGTATCCTGTACTCCTCTGTCTTGGTGCGCTTTCCAAAGCCGTTTTCAGTAACTGTAAGTATTGTGGAGCCCTCTTTAATTGCCTCCATGCCTACAACCTCATCACCAGACTCTAGCCTTATGCCTATGTTGCCTGCGGCAACCCTGCCCATGCCTCTCAGGTCTTTTTCAGAGAACCTTATGGATTTACCCTGTTTGGTGTTGATAAAGATATCATGGTCACCATCTGTAACCCTTACTGATATGAGCTCATCGTTGTCATTAATCTTGAGCGCTATTATACCATTTGTTCTAATGTTGCTGTATGCCATGAGGTCTGTCTTTTTAACAAGACCCTCCTTCGTAGCCATTACTATAAAGGCGTTTTCACTGAACTCCTCTATAGGCAGCACAGTAGCAAGCTTTTCATCAGGCTGAAGTTCAAGGAGGTTTACTATGGCCTTTCCCTTGGACATCCTGCCTGCCTCTGGTATCTCATGCACCTTTTTCCAGTATACCCTGCCCTTATTAGTAAAAAAGAGCAGGTAATTATGCGACGATGCAACAAACAGGTTTTCAACAAAATCCTCTTCCTTTGGCACTACCCCTGTAAGCCCCTTTCCCCCACGCCTCTGAGCCCGGTATAGGCTTATGGGGTTTCTCTTGATATAACCCTTGTGGCTTATGGTTACAGCCATATCTTCATCGGCAATAAGGTCTTCTATGTTGAGATCATCATCCTGGTCAATGACCTCTGTCATCCTTTCATCACCGTATCGCTCTTTTATATCCTTTGTCTCATCACGGATGACCTGAAGTACCATTGCAGGGTTTTCCAGTATTGATTTGTACCTTGCAATATCCTGAATAAGGCCTCTGTATTCCTCATCCAGCTTTTCCCTTTCAAGACCGGTAAGTCTGTGCAGCCTCATGTCCAGAATAGCCTGGGCCTGCTCAGCAGAAAAATCAAACTCGGTTATTAATCTTGCCTTTGCCTCTTTTGAGTCAGCAGAGGACCTGATCAGGGCTATCACCTCATCCAGAAAATCCAGGGCCTTTCTTAAACCCTCAACTATATGTGCCCTTTCTTCGGCCTTTTTGAGGTCGAATATGGTGCGTCTTATAATTATTTCACGCCGGTGATTAATAAAATGATCAATAATTTCCTTTAGATTAAGTATCTGGGGTCGCCCGTTTACAAGGGCAAGAAAGATGATGCCGAATGACTTCTCCATCTGGGTGAATTTAAAGAGGCGGTTCATTACTACAAGTGCATTTTCATCTCGCTTTACATCTATTACTATACGCATGCCCTCCCTGTCAGATTCATCTCTTATATCAGATATCCCCTCTATCTTTTTCTCCTTGACCAGATCTGCAATGCTTTCTATTAATTTGGTCTTATTCACCTGATAAGGTATCTCGGAAATAATAACCCGCTCTTTTATTTTTCCGACAGTCTCAATATAGGCCTTTGCCCTTATCTTAATTATTCCCCTTCCTGTAAGATAAGCCTCCCTTATACCCTTTTTTCCGATTATAAACCCTGCCGTAGGAAAATCCGGGGCTGTAATAACCTTCATGAGGTCATTTATGGTGATATCCGGGTGATCAATAACCTCTACAATAGCATCACATACCTCCCTGAGATTATGGGGAGGGATATTTGTGGCCATACCGACTGCTATACCTGATGTTCCATTTATAAGGAGATTAGGTATGGTGGTTGGAAGTATCAAGGGTTCTATCAGAGATCCGTCATAGTTAGGTGTAAAATCAACAGTCTCTTTTTCAAGGTCTGATAGAAAATCCTGTGCCAGCTTTGTCATGCGCACCTCTGTGTAACGCATGGCAGCAGGGGGGTCACCGTCTATGGAGCCAAAGTTACCCTGCCCGTCTACAAGAGGATATCTCAGGGAAAAATCCTGGGCCATTCTTACTATGGTGTCATATACAGCTGAATCACCGTGCGGATGGTATTTACCTATAACATCACCAACAATCCTTGCTGATTTTTTATATGGTTTGTTATTATAATTTTTAAGATCATACATGCCATAGAGTACACGTCTGTGTACCGGCTTAAGACCGTCACGTATATCAGGAAGCGCCCTCTGAACAATAACGCTCATGGAATATTCAAGATAAGATTTTTTCATCTCATCTTCTATGCTTACAGTGGTATCATTTATATCCAGACTCATCTCTATCTCCAAAAACTGATTATTACATCAGGTATATTTCTTTCCCTGCGCCTTGCGCCCTTCTTTTATACATCCAATTCTCTTACTTCCAGTGCATTGTTTTGTATAAATTCACGCCTCGGTTCAACTTTGTCACCCATAAGAACAGTGAATATGTCATCAGCATCAACCTCATCTTCTACCCTTATCCTTAAGAGCCTTCTTTTTTCAGGGTCCATTGTGGTCTTCCATAGCTGATCAGGATTCATCTCTCCAAGGCCTTTATATCTCTGAATGGCAAGCCCCTTCTTTGCCTTATCCATTATCTCAACAATCAGCCTTTCTGCACCCTTAACCTTTGTGCCTTCCCCTTCATTATCAATGATATATTCACCAACTATGTTATCCCGATGTTTATTATAAAGGGTTATCATGTTCTTTAATTCTGGTGATGTGAAAAAATCCCAGTTTATAAATGAGGGCTTGCCGCCATTTTTAGCCTCAGAGACAGTAAACTCATATTCGCCGTCTTCCTCTGCTATCTTTATATCGGTAATCCTGAACCTTTTTTCTTCAAGGGTTTTTATAATACCATTCATGAACTCCCTGTCTTTAAACATATTTACATCAGATGGCCCGTATGCAGCCATAAATTCTAAAAACCTTTTACTGATCCCGGTACGTGTGAGCTTTTCAAGGTTTTCATAAAACTTCTTAATCCCCTTTAAGAAATCCACCAGCTTCTGTCCAGAGAGTTCCTGTATATTAGATACCTTTACCTTTTCATTATCTGATATCCTGTTAAAGATATAGGTATCAAACTCATCTTCATCCTTGATGTATCTCTCTATTTTACCTTCTGCTACCCTGTATAAAGGAGGCTGTGCAACATAGAGGTAGCCATTCTCGATAATTTCCGGCATCTGTCTGAAAAAAAATGTTAAAAGAAGGGTGCGTATGTGTGATCCGTCAACATCAGCATCTGTCATTATTATAATCTTATGATACCTGATTGAGTTTATATCATACTCCTTTTCACCTATACCTGTTCCAAGGGCAGTTATAAGTACCTTTATCTCTTCGCTTGATATCATCTTGTCAAACCTGGCCTTTTCAACATTAAGAATTTTACCTCTTAACGGCAGTATAGCCTGGTTCTTTCTGTCTCTACCCTGTTTAGCTGAACCTCCGGCAGACTCTCCCTCTACTATGAATATTTCAGACATTGCAGGGTCTGTCTCCTGACAGTCAGCGAGCTTACCCGGGAGTGAGTTACTGGATAGCACCCCCTTCCTTCTTGCAAGGTCTCTGGCCTTTCTTGCTGCCTCCCTGGCCCTGGCCGCCTCCATAGTCTTTTCCAGTATGGTATTAATTACCTTCGGGTTCTCTTCAAAATAATTGCTCAGCCCTTCATTAACGAGGGTCTCTACAAGCCCCTTTATTTCGCTGTTTCCTAGCTTTGTTTTTGTCTGACCTTCAAACTGGGGATTGGGGAGCTTCACACTTAATACAGCAGTAAGCCCCTCCCTGACATCATCGCCGCTAAGTTTTTCTTTGAAATTCTTCCCTTTTGGCGAGTTTGTAAGATACTGGTTAATACTTCTGGTAAGGGCAGATTTAAAACCTATAAGATGGCTTCCACCCTCTATGGTATTAATGTTATTAGCGAAGGTGAGCATTATCTCCTTGTAGGAGTTATTATATTGAAGGGCCAGCTCCATTATAATATCATTCTTTTCTCCGGTGAGATAGATAGGCGGAGCATGAAGAAGTTCCTTATTTTTATTTAGAAAATCTACATAGGATATAATTCCCCCTTCAAACAGAAAATCATTTTTCTTCCCGGTTCTTTCGTCTGTTATCTTTATCCTTATCCCTTTTGTAAGAAAGGCAAGCTCCCTCATCCTTCTGGATATGGTCTCAAAATCATACTCAAGTACCTCAAATATCTCACGGTCAGGCTTAAAGGTTACCTTTGTACCTTTCTTTGTGGTTTCACCTATCACCTTCATTTCGCATTGTACATTACCGCGTTCATATCTCTGGTAATATATCTTCCCTGCTTTATGAACCTCTACCTCACAGACCTCGGACAGGGCATTAACAACTGACACACCAACTCCATGAAGACCCCCTGAAACCTTATAGCTTTTATTATCAAATTTACCGCCTGCATGCAGTTTGGTCATAACAACTTCAAGGGCAGGAACCCCCTCTGTTTTATGCATCTCAACAGGAATGCCTCTTCCATTATCAAATACACTTATACTGCCATCAGTAAGAACCTTTATATCTATAAAATCGCAATATCCGCCCATTGCCTCATCTATACTGTTGTCAACAATCTCCCACACAAGGTGGTGCAACCCTTCAAATGAGGTGTTACCTATATACATGGCCGGTCTTTTTCTTACGGCAGACAGGCCCTCAAGGACCTTTATGTCCTCAGCACCATAATTAATCTCTTTTTTTTCCATTTAAATCCTCATAGGCATAATCAGACCGAGAAAGCCTTTATCATCCTCTCCCCGTAACATGCATGGACTTGAATTATCATTAAAACATATTACCACATTTTCGCTCTCCATAGACTGAAGCACATCAACAAAATATTTTGAATTAAAACCCATCTCCACCATTTCGCCAGGGTATTCTATCTTGATGTGATCTTTAACATCTCCCAGATCCGGGTTTATTGAGACAAGTTCCATAATATTATTCTGGAGTGTTATCTGCACACCTTTGGAGCTCTCACTGTTTAAGATCATCATTCTCCTCATTCCATCAAGAAGATCGTTCCTTTTTATGGATACACTGTTTTTTAATTCTATGGATATAACCTCCCTGTAATCAGGAAACTTGCTTTCAAGGAGCCTTATTACTACAAGAGAGTTTTCATTTTTCGCCACACAGTTATTTTCTTTAAAACCAATGCTGACTTTTTCACCTTCAGATGCAAGCTTATTAAGTTCAAGCAACCCTTTCTTAGGCACCATTACACCTTTATCCATATTTATCTTATCTAGATTAGCTATCTGTTTATCTGACAGTGAAAGGCGGTGCCCGTCAGTTGATACCATCCTTAAAAAATTGGTATCATCTATTATGATTCTTTCAGTATATACACCTGAAAGTTTATAGCCTGCCTCTTCAAGCGTAATTGCATATATGGTTTTGTTTATCATGTCAGCAAGGGCAGTACATTCCATCTCAACCATATCAACATCCTCAGGCTCGACAAAGACAGGGTATTCCTCTGCTGATATACTGGCCAGGTTATACTGTGTTTTATCATCAGAGATGAATACAAAGTTATTCTCCTTTTCTTTTATAGATATATCATTACTTTTACTCTCTTTTAGAATTTCAAAAAGCGTTCTACCTTTAACAGTTATACTTCCTGCAGTAATGACATTTGCCTCTATATTCTGCTGCATGCTTATCTCAAGGTCTGTAGCAGAAATTTTAACTGATCTATCATCAGCAGAAATAAGTATATATGATAGAATAGGCATGTTGCTTCTTTTCTCTAATATGCTTTGCACCTTTGATACCGATTTAAAAAGGGAGTCTCTGTTTACCTTTATTTCCATGCCTTCCTCCTTTTAATATTTTATAAATAATAAATTAATAGTAATAATAAGCCCTGTTGTATTGTTTAAAAATCATGTAAATCTTTATTATCATATAAATTTTTTTAGAATGATTTTTCTGAAATAATCTGACTTTTAAAAATGTAAGTTTAAAAAAATCCTCTAAATAAAATTTATGTTTAAAAACTATTAAAAAAAATCAATAAATGTTTAAAGAATGTTTGCAATTAAAAATTATGTTAATAGATTTTTAATATTGTTGATATCTTTACCCACCTCTTTATTTTTTTTAATCGATTGCTCTATCTTTTTTGTCGCATAGATCACACTTGAGTGATCTCTGTCACCAAAAAAATAACCTATCTCCTTGTACGAGAGGTCTGTTAAATTTCTTGCCATATACATGGCAAGATGCCTCGGATATGTGTATATAGTTCTCTTTTTTTCAGATAAAATATCAGTTGTGGAAATATTGAAATACCCTGCTATCACTGACTGTATCTCTTCAATGCCTATATTTATATCGTACCTGTCCTTTATAATAGATTTTACAAGTGAAAGGTTTAATTTACCTTTGTTTAATGAATAATATGTCTCAATACGGATGATATTTTTTATAATTTTTTTTATATCATCATTTGATTTTATTAAGAAAATAAAAATATCATCCGCAACAGGAAGATTTTTATTTTTAATAATTGTCTTAAGTATTTTTGATTTTGTTTTTACATCTGTTTCTTTTATCTCAGCTAAAAGACCTGACCCCAATCTTGATTTCAGTTGTGCAGTAAATTTATTAAAATCTACCGGAGGTCTATCTCCTGTAATAATAATCTGTCTTTTCTTAAGAGTAAAATGATCAAAAATAGTGATAAACTCATCCTGAAGCCTTGATGAATTACCTAGATACTGTATATCATCAAATAAAAGAACATCAAGATTAATATATCTTTCTTTAAAACTATCAAAGTCTTTATTCTTAGAAAAAAAGTTATAATCCAATATAAAATTTTTAGAATTTATATAAGATATATTAAATTGATTTATATTTAATTTATTTCCTATAGAATTTAAAAGATGTGTCTTACCTA
Source organism: Desulfatiglans sp. (assembly GCA_012513605.1). Taxonomy (NCBI): domain Bacteria; kingdom Pseudomonadati; phylum Thermodesulfobacteriota; class Desulfobacteria; order Desulfatiglandales; family Desulfatiglandaceae; genus Desulfatiglans; species Desulfatiglans sp. Next base: position 27,630 of record JAAZBV010000065.1, read on the forward strand.
TGCCATGTTTTGAAAAAATATAAAAAGGGCTGTAATAACCACCAGGGTTTTCTGATATTGAAACAGCGGATGAATATGCAAATAGGTTACAATCACCAGTAACAAAGTTATTAAACTTCATTAATTTATTTAGATTATCTAAAGATAATTTATTTTGATTTATATTTTCACTAATAATTGAATTATTATTTTTATTATAATTGAATTGTAAATTAAGGTTTTTTTTAGTTATTTTTTTTAAATAATTTTTTATAATGTCATAATAGTTATCATGCAGCCATACCGCGATAAACTTATTAGGCACCTCTATTACAGCGCTGTTTTCATCAATTTTACTGCATTCTGTATTTACAAACCATGTATCAATCTCTGATTTAGGTATAACAGATCCGAGGTTTTTTATTATTTCATTCCATATTTTTTTAAATGGCATATAAACATCTTCGCATTGTTTTGAGCTGTTTTTAAAAGCGGCTGATTCTAAAAGATTTTATTAATAATTACAACTAAAAACTGGTAAAAAAATGACTCTTTTATTTTGTAAAACATATTGTTTTTATTATTTATTTTTATATATCAGCCTTTAACCTCTTTTACATTTTTTATATATATTAAATAAGGATTATTTACCCTTAAAAATGTTTGTGTTATAAGCCACTGAACCCTTATCTTTTAATAAAAAGGAGTAAAAAATTGCAGAATAAAATTACCACACCTGCAGACCTTGAAAGGACACAGCAGGAATTGAGTATTAAAAGGAATCTCAAGAAGATAAAACGCAAGATAGTAGTAATGAGCGGTAAAGGTGGGGTAGGAAAAAGCACTGTCGCCTCAATGATTGCCCTTATGCTCAGTATCAGGGGAAACAAGGTAGGGCTTATGGACGTGGACCTGCACGGGCCAAGCATCCCTAATATGCTTAAAATAAGTAGCGGGATGAATATAAAAGGGCAGCATGAGTTAAGCCCGTTTGAATATTCAGCTAATCTGGGCGTTATTTCCATGGGTATGATCCTGCAGAAGCAGGATGAAGCGGTTATATGGCGCGGCCCATTAAAGATAAGCGCTATAAGGCAGTTTATCTCAGATGTAACATGGGGAGAGCTTGACTTTTTAATAGTGGATTCACCGCCAGGCACTGGTGATGAGCCCCTTACTGTTGCCCAAACTATAACCGATGCAGAGGCCGTTATTGTAACCACGCCACAGGAGATCAGCCTTGCGGATGTGAGGAAATCCATCAACTTCTGCCGCCAGGTTAAAATGAATATCCTGGGTATTGTGGAAAACATGAGCGGTTTAAAATGCCCCCATTGCGGTGAAAAGATTGCAGTCTTTAGCGAAGGGGGAGGAAAAAAGATGGCAGGGGCAATGGATGTGCCTTTTATAGGCGAAATACCTATTGATCCTGAGGTTGTTAAATTAGCTGATGAAAAGCAGCTGGAACATATCCTTGAAAAAAAGGAGTCTGATATATACAGGGCCTATGCCACATTAATAGAGAAGATAGAAAAGGGTTAGAATTATAAAGTGAGGTTAAAAACCAAGGGCCTTTTTAAATTCCATAAAGTCGTTGAACCTCTTTTCAGGCATCTTTTCCAGGGCGGTTTTTATTGCCCCTGCTATCTCTTTTGAAAGAGAGGGGTTACAGCCATCAGCAGGAAGGGCAGTCTCATTAAGGTGCCATGATGCTATCTCAGGGATGCTGTCCATGTTAAAGGGCAGTCTCCCTGTAAAGATTTCATAAAATACCATGCCAAGGGAATAGATATCTGAGCGGACATCATATGTATCAGGCCTTTTAAACCTTTCAGGGGCACAATATGATGCAGATATGTTCCTTCCCATGCCGTGCTGAGTCTTGTCAGTGAACTCAACAGCAGTGCCAAAATCCATCAGTATGCTCCTGCCGCCCCTCTCTATCATTATGTTGGAGGGCTTTATGTCCCTGTGCAAAATCCCCATCTCATATGCATACTGAAATGCATCGAGGCATTCCCTGGCAATAGTTTTTGCCTGCTCAAATGGGATAAGACCCGCTGGCTCTATCTGCATCAGCTCCTTAAGATCAACACCCTCTATATATTCAAGCACAATTACATACTCGGGGCCGTCAGCGAAATATTCAATAAGCCTACAGATATTTTTATGGTCAAACCTTGAGAGTATTTTAGCCTCATTCAGGAAAAGGGTAATGATTTCAGGTTGGTTGGTAAGTTCTGGGTTCAGTATCTTAAGGGTATAAAGGTTGCCATCCCTGTTCTTTGCCTTGTATACATTGCCAAAGCCGCCTCTTCCAAGAGACCCAAGAAGTTCATAACTGCCTATCTTTACCCTGGTCATGTTTTATACTTTCCAGCTTGACAGCGCCTTAAGGTTTAAAATATCCTCGCACAAATCTTTTTAACAATATATAAAGGATACTAATAAGTTCAATATTTTTTTATATGTGAATAAAGAATGGATGATTTAAGGGTACATATAAAGATAAACTCTGAACACCTTGATGCAGCGGGTGTTTCAGATACAGGCCTTTACCGGGATGAAAACCAGGATACCATACATATTGACGGGGAGGGTCGCTTTGCCCTTATTGCAGATGGCATGGGCGGGCATGACAGGGGAAAAGAGGCGAGCCGCACCATCATAAATATACTTGATGATTTTTTTCAGCCTGAAAAGATAGCGAGCGAGCTCAAGGATATTACTGCTGTTGAGGGTGTGCCTGCGGAGGTGAACGGTCTTTTCGCCCTTATTGACAGGGGTATCAGGAAGTCTAATTCTTTAGTTTACAGAAAAAATATAGAGGAGGGGATAGAGCGATTTATGGGTGCAACCCTTGTCGGCCTCATCTTTTCATCAGACTATTACGTAACATGGTTTCATGTGGGTGACAGCAGGCTCTACCGCTTCAGGGATAATGCCCTTACACCTCTTACTGTAGACCACTCTGCATACATGGAGTGGGTTAATCATGGCTCCATAGGCGAGGAGCCTACAAAAAATATTGTCACGCGGGCGATCGGCCCCAGGGAGGGGGTTATCCCTGAAATCAGATGGGAAAAGGGTAACCCTGGTGATATATATATGCTATGCAGTGATGGTTTAAGTGATATGGTGCCTGACAATGAGATCTCAAATATAATAACAAGCGCCTCCTCTGTGAATGGTATTGCAGTAAACCTGCTAAATGCAGCGCTTGATGCAGGTGGTTTTGACAATATCAGTATACTGGTGTGTAAGCTCATTTAAATTTTAGAGGTTATGAATGGAATATAGAGTAAACATAGATCTGGCAAACACCACAAAGGCTGAGTTGGCCAGTGTAATAGATGGTAAGGATGATCGCATCCTTAATCGTGTCGGGGCATTTTCTTCGCTCTTTCTTTTGGACGTGAAAAAATACCGCGAACCAGTGCTTGTGCTTAAAACAGAGGAGCCGGGAAGCAAACAGGTCCTTGCGTTTCAGCATGACCGGATAGAAGCTGTCTGTTATGACATGATCAATCATCTTATAAATGACTGCATTGTAATGGGGGCAGAGCCTTTAGCAGTTCAGGACCTGGTTATTTGCGGCAAGCTGGAAAAACCTGTTGTCACACGTGTAGTTTCTGCTATTGCTGCGGCCTGTCAGGCCCAGGGTTGTGTGCTGACCGGTGGTGAAACAACAGAGCAGCCTGATATTGTCCCTGAAAAGACATACATCCTTGGCTCAAGTATTGTAGGCATAGTAGAGCGAGATAAAATTATTGATGGCTCAAAGATTAAACCTGGCGATGTTGTTATTGCACTCAGGTCATCCGGGCCTCATACGAATGGTTATACCTTAATCCGGGATTTGTTAGTAAAAAATCCAGCCTTGGCTAAAGAACCGATTGGATCAACAACATTCATTGATGCTGTGCTGGAACCTCACAAGTGCTACTATAATTCTGTAAAGGGTTTGTTTGACAATCACCTTCTGGGCATGGCTCATATCACAGGCGGCGGAATCAGGGAAAACCTTAACCGGATATTGCCAAAGAATGTGGATGCGAGTATCGACCTTGAAAAATATGAGGTACCTGAAGTCTTCAAGGTGATCCAGAAGGCTTCAAATGGTTCTCTTGACAGTATGCTTCGTACCTTTAATATGGGCATTGGCCTTACACTGGTCTCACGACCGGAAATGGTGCAGCCTGTTCTTGATCATTTGTATGAATGTGGGGAGCAGGCCTATGTTATTGGTAATATAATTGCCGGTTCAGGTAAAGTTCAGTGTCATGGCGCTTTATTTAAGGAATAATATATCTTGAAAAAACTGTCGTCTGGAGTAAAGTTACCTTTAAATAGTTAACTACCCCTGTGGTTTCGACCCAGGGTGCGGGGCCGAGTGATCGGCCCCTGCTTTTTATACAGGGACCATATGAGAACTGCGATCTATGTTGACGGTTTTAACCTATACTATAGAGCGTTAAAAGGCACACCTTATAAGTGGCTTGATATCAAATTATTGGTTTCCAATCTGTTACAACCCCAAAATAAAATTATCGGATTACTCTCGCCTGTTATTGAAGGACATCCATCGAACGAACTACAGAAATATGCCCATTTTGTTAAAAGAATCAGAAAAGGGGTTCTTGAGGCATGTTTTCTTTAAACATGGAGACCCTCTTGTGATCAATGCTGCTTCTGGGGTAGATGCTGTTATCCAGGATAATGTCTTCGATTTTCATGGAACCTCCTTTTCATTGTAGAGACAGGTTTCAAACCTGTCTCTACTGTTGCGGTATACTTTCTCTGTAAATATATCTATTTAGCGTGCCAGGGAAGGCTTTTAGGTTTTACCTTCAGCCTTCAGCCGAAACCCCTTCCCTGGGCGCCATAGCCTCCGGCGACGGCGTCAGCCTGCTTTTAATTACAAACATCATGCCAGATCTACAAAACATGTGCCTATAAAAGAATAAAAACAGATGACACACAGTAATAGCAAGGCTTATGGCTATTATGGCTTCATCTGAAAGGGTATTTATATGAGATAATATCTTCAAACAAATGCACAATCTCATGTGCATAGTGCACATTTTTAAAGGTGTTTAAAAAATACTTGTTTTTTATTTTCTACATATTTATATTCCCAACATTGTTTCACCGGATTATTACTACTATTTTTCCCCAACAGATTTTAAGAAATAGAGAGGTATTGCAGGTTCTACATGAACATGATCTAAGATGAAATTATTTTACTGGCTTCCTTTACTGGAGCAGAGATGAAAAAACTTTTCTATGCATTTGTATTTCTTATGGTTTTTAATGCATACGGTCTTTATGCAGAAGATATCTTTCCAGGTATTGACACAATCGAGATACCACCAGGGCCATTTGAATCTGAGGTGACTAACAGATTTGAGCCCGACCCAAATGACTTTGATGCCGATGGTCTTTCAAATGCGGATGAAGAGAGATATGGTACAGAAAAAAAAGGGTGACCCCTTTACACAACCCTATTCAGAAATACATTTAATGGCAGCACATGGGCATCAGCATACAGGTTTACCGGCCAGGAGTTTGATGAGGAATATGACCTCTATAATTACAATGCTAGGCTTTATGACCCGATTATGAGCCGGTTTATAACCCCAGATACAATAGTGCCGAATCCATATAACCCGCAATCTTTGAACAGGTATACATATTGCCTGAATAATCCTTTGAGTTATATTGATCCAAGTGGGCATTAACAATTGACACCTGACTTATTTGCGGCACTAGAAGCGCTATGGTATTATTTAAGTGGATTAGGCTATAATTTTAAAAACGCTTATAAGCTTGGAGCATCTATATCTGGTTTAGCTCTCTGGAATTTGAATTTTATGGGTTCAAGTGGTTTAGATCTCTTTAATTCGGGCTTTGAGGAACTCAATGCATGGATGAATGTCATACCATTGTATGATAATGCGGGTGGAGGGTCATCTGCTGCTGGAGATGGTAATCAAATAACACGTTCCAATTATGACCCTCATAACACAGATCTTAAATATAGAGAAGATGCAATTATAGCTGCAATGAAAAATTTTGGAGTTAATGTTAATAGAAAAGATATATCGTATGAACCAGGTGCTGTTGATTACGGGGGTGTTTATCACAATACTGGCAAAATCTATATTGGCCCTAGTGCATTTGAGAAATCTTTTGATTTTTTAGGTGCTATTATTGGACATGAAAGAGTCCACTATTATCAGTATAAACAAGCCATAATACCACCGGTCAACACAATGTGGGATGCGGCTACAGAAGTTGTAGCTGAAGATTGGGTCTTGCGGAATATTGAAAACGGAAGATTCAGCTTAAATATTGATGAGAAGTAGATATTCGAGAAAGGTCGTGATAAGAATTTTAAAAAAATAAATGAGGGCTATATAAAAATGTATAATGAAGGATTCTTTAACCCTAAAATGCCTAATTGGGAGTGATCTAATATGGTTAAAAATATTTTAATTTTTTTTCTACTTTTCTCTAATACAATGGTCGCAGGAGAACATGTAAAAATTGAACTAGAGAATGAAAATAACAACTTGAGAATTTGTTTGATAAATATTTCTTTTGAGAAGCTTCTAATTAATAAAATGTTACGATTAGGAGCTTCTCATGAATCATGTGAAATCATATTAGATATTTTAGACATGGAGGGTGTTGAGTATCCATTTTCTGCTAGTGTTCATCGTCGTTCAATTTCTGAACAGGATATAGTAGTATTATGGCCTGGAGATATTATTGGCCGCGAGTATAAAATATCAGAATTAGTAAAAATTTACCCTTTGCTAGCTCCAGGGAAATATAAAGCGAAGGCAACATATAAAAATAAAGATGAATTTGGGGCTTCTAAAGGTGTTTATGATAAGATGTTAACATCAAATTGGTTAATGTTTGAGATAAAAGATACTGATATGGTGAACGCATTTGGTGAAAATTGGAAAGAAGTGAAACAAAATTATTTAATTAAAAAAAAAGAGGTAGAAGAACGCGCAAAAATGTTAGATGAGAAATATAAGTAAAGGAAAGCATTGGGCCTTTACTTCTTGAACAGGCAGCCTCCAGTCTTTCCTGTGTGTAGCTTTTCCCAAGACTTATTATCCCAATACATGACCTGAACCCCTGTTGAGGATGCATTCTGCTTTCCATAATAAGTTCTACTGTACTGGCA
>JAAZBV010000066.1 GCA_012513605.1 Desulfatiglans sp.
TATAAAATCTGCAACAAACATATCTGCAGGGCTTTCATATATCTCAAAGGGTGTCCCTACCTGTAATAGATTGCCCTCCTGCATTACTGCGATCCGGTCGGACACGCTCATGGCCTCTTCCTGGTCATGGGTCACATATATAAAGGTAATGCCTATGATATCATGTATACGGTCCAGCTCCATTAAAAGGTCCTGACGAAGCTTTGCATCAAGTGCGCTTAAAGGTTCATCCAGGAGCAGGACCCTTGGCTCATTTATGAGCGCCCTTGCGATTGAAACACGCTGTCTCTGCCCCCCTGAAAGCTGGGCCGGGTACTTGTTAATATGCTCCTGAAGCCTGACCAGGTTTACATACTCTGCAACCCGGCTCTTGATGATATTTTTATCTGTTTTTTTGAGCCTTAATGAGAAGGCGACATTCTCAAATACGGTCAGGTGCGGAAAAAGTGCATAATTCTGGAATATCGTATTAACATGACGCTCATTCGGGGCCTTTTGAACTACACTCTCATTATCAAGGATCAGATCACCGGATGTGGGGATTTCAAACCCGGCAATAATCCTTAACAGGGTAGTTTTCCCGCATCCGGATGGCCCTAAAAGCGAAAAGAATTCACCGGCATTGATTTCAAGTTTAATATTTTTTAAGACCTGAGTGGTACCAAAATTCTTACTTACATTATGTACCTTGACAGTACCTCCGATCATAGGTCAACTCCTGCAAAAAATGATGCGGTTTTATACGAAAAAAGAAAAGGCATAGCAATATAAATAAAGGTATAAGGTGAAATATTTTTTCAAACCCTGTTCTTTGATTTATTTACCAGCTAACATCCTGATAATTCAATTAAAGCTATCCAGCAATACTGCTACCTGAGGGATTATTTTATCCTGCCTGTAAACCTTAAAAGCCCATCAAGAATAGTGAGAGGATGGGGCGGGCAGCCCGGTATAAAGAGATCGACAGGAACAATCCCCCCTGCCCCGTTATTCTGCTCCGGGTGATCCGAAAACAGGCCTCCTGATATGGCGCATGAGCCCACTGAAATCACTATCTTTGGGTCAGGAACAGCCCTGTAGGTCTTTAAGAGCGCCTCATGCATATTTTTGGTGACCGGCCCGGTGATAAGGATGCCGTCAGCGTGCCTTGGGGATGCAACAAACTGAATCCCGAAACGGCCTAAATCCCATGCAAGTGTGCCCAATACATTTGTGTCTGCCTCGCATGCATTACACCCGCCAGCAGATACCTGCCTTAATTTAAGGGATCTTTTAAACAGTTTCTCAGCAACCTTATTCCCTGCATCACAATGATCAGGGGCTCCTGCCTTAACAATAAGATTTGCGCGCTCAGATGCAGCAAGCTGATAATTCCTGCTGAATTGTATAACCCCGTCACCACAGGCATCTTCGCATTGGCGGCAGAATATGCATTTGCCGGTATCAATTACTGGCCCATTTGTTTCATTAGATAGAATAATCGCCTGGACAGGGCATATGGATATACACCTTCCGCACTCTTCACCGGAGCATTGTGCATCACTCACAACAGGGCGTCCGACAAACCTTGGCGGCAGTTCAGGAGGAGCTCCATCAGGATAATCAAAGGTCCTGTACTTCTGCTGTATGCGTGTCTTTATTATATTAAACATATTTTTCTCTATAAATCATGCCCGCAGTATGACAGATTAAAACTCTTATTGCATAATGGGAAATCAGATATCTGCTGGTTTTTTAAGGCCAGGGCAAGACCGAACCAGTTATGAAAAGAGGGGTCAACCACCTTATAAAAAGCAAATCGCCCCTCTTTATCAGTAAGCGCCACGTGGCATATCTCTCCCCTCCACCCCTCTACAAGGCTGACAGTAATCTTTTCTTTACTTATTGGCACGGTTTTGCATGATACAGGCCCATCAGGCATATTAAGGAGCTGCGTCCTGATAAACTCGATGGAGCTTCTGATCTCAAGCCATCTCACATAGGCGCGGGCAAAACAGTCGCCAGTATTCCAGGTGCATGTATGTAACTGCGAAAAACAGTACATACCATATGGGAATTCATTCCTCACATCACAGTTCAGACCTGTTGCCCTTGCCGCCACACCTACAAGCCCTGTCTCTCTTGCTGTTTCTGCTGACAATGCCCCTGTGCCCTCAAACCTTGAGAGCACAGAGGGTGTGTCAAACATGAGTTCAACAGCAGAGGTAATATCCTTTTCTGTTGATTTAAGCCGCAGCATGAGTTCATCGATCATCTTTTTATCAAGATCAAAGGCCGTACCTGATGGACGAACAAGCCCCCTTCCAAAGCGGTTCCCGCATATAAGGGCGGTCATGTTCAAGACATCTCCCCTGATCCTCCCGCAGTAACTCATGGTGGGTAAAAAACCGACATCGCCTGCAAGTGCGCCCAGGTCACCAACATGGTTTGCTATCCGTTCAAGCTCGGCTGCAACAGCCCTTATGGCGAGTGAACGGGGCGGAACAGATATGGCTGACAATGCCTCAATGGCCATGCAGTAGGCTGTACCATGCCCTATTGTTGTATCTCCTGCAAGGGTCTCCATATAGTGCATGGATCTGATACCAGGCCCCCCTTTCATGGTCCTTTCAATGCCCCTGTGCTGGTAGCCTAATGATATCTCAAGGTGGTATACTGTCTCCCCGTGGCATAAAAACCTGAAATGGCCAGGTTCAATAATACCTGCATGAACAGGCCCTACAGCCACCTCATGGGATTCTTCCCCGTCAAGGCCAAAAAATCTTGTGGTGCCCTCTTGCACAGAATACTCTTTTGAAGCAATATCATGTGGCGGCTGGAAACGTATCGGTTTCAGCCAGGGGTGTCCATGGGGAGTGACATTATGTATTTCAGCAACCTCCCTTTCAAACCAGTGTAAGGCATGGCATGCGGGTGTCATAGATGGCCATGCCCCATTAATATGGCATGCCCCTATGAGTATTTCACCCGATACAGGCTGGGAAAGCACTGCTATCATCCTTATATCGCCACCCTCTTCCGGAAAACCAGGCATGGCTGAGATACGCGCACCTGCCCTAATCTCTTCCAGTATTGCCTCGCGGAAATCCGGAAAATCCATAACAGGGATATCCCCAAAATCAACCGCCTCAGCATTTACTGTCCTGATAAAAATGGAACCCGGCATCTTATAGACCTCCAGTCAGCCCTGCTGCATCAGCAAGGAAGCGAAAAAAGGCACCAGGGATATAGATTCCAAGGCATAAAATAATAGAGGCCATGATAACAACAGGGGCAGTATACCATATGGGTACCCCCTTAAGCCCTTTCAGTTTTTCAATAATGCGGCTGTTCAGATTTCCTCCAAAGGACATGTTGATCATGATCCTTGCCATTGCAATAAAAATAACCCCAAGCCCAAGCAGATACCCTGCTGCTATCCCCCACCTTCCAGCGCTGATTATTCCATATAAAATAGTAATCTCACTTATAAAGGTGCCAAAGGGCGGGGCGCCTGTAATGGCTAAAAAGCCGACCATCCAGAATATCCCGGTAAAAGGGGTTGTTTTTATAATATTATGCACATCCGAGCTCTTTTTTGTGCCATACAGATAGAGTATCTGCCCGGAGATGATAAACAGCATCCCCTTGGTAAGGGAGTGATTGACAGCATGGAGCATTGCGCCTGTCCCTGCAATACCCCCGATGCCTGCGCCAAGTGTAAGTATCCCTATGTGTTCTATGCTTGAATAGGCAAGCATGCGTTTATAATCGGTCTGACGGATCATAAAAGCCGCAGCAAGGGCAATTGAGAAGATCCCGAAGAATACCAATAGCCCCCCGCTGAAATCACCAAGGCCTGAGGCGAAAAGGATCGAATGTGATCTTATGATCCCAAGAAATGCGCAGTTTAGAAGCGCGCCTGAAAGCAAGGCAGAGACCATTGAAGGGGCCTCACTGTGGGCATCAGGGAGCCATGTGTGCATGGGCGCAATACCGGCCTTTGTGCCATACCCTACAAGGAGCATGAGAAAGGAGGCCTTAAGCCATTTCTGATCCAGAAATCCGGCATTGCCAATAAGTTTATCCAGGTTCAGGGAGACCTCCTGGTGTGCTGCAAAGGCCATAAAATAATTTCCAAGGAGCGCAACAGCAATACCAACAGAACATATAAGCAGATACTTCCATGTTGCCTCAAGGCTCCTGTGGTGTTTATGAAAGCTTATAAGCGGCGCGCTTACCAGGGTTGTGGCCTCAATGGCAACCCACAAAAGCCCCATATGCCTGCTTATGCAGACCATGCTCATGGTTGCCAGGAAAAAAAGAAGGCAGGCAATAAACATAGTCTCCGGTTCATTCCTGAAATAGAACCCCTCAACCGAGTCCTCAACATTGCGGTCAGACTCTCTCCACAAATAACCTGCAGTATATATAGAGACCATTAAAAAGAGTATGCTGGTTATTACCAGAAACAATAGACCCTGATTATCAAGCCCGATCCAGTCACCTGTGTTATATGCATTATTCCGCATAAAACCCAGTATAACAGTCAGTGTCAGATGAGATATTGATCCTGCAATAAGGAGACCTCTCCTTATCTTTTTATATGGCAGCAAAATAGAGAGGAGGCCAAGCAAAGCAGGAATAAGGACAATGGAAATGAGCATAATATCAATCCTTGAGTTCTGAGAGTCTGTCTGTATCAATATGGTCAAACTCCCTTGATATCTGGTACACGGTAATGCCCATGACAAATACCGCCACAAAGACATCCAGCAGTACACCCATCTCCACAAGCAGCGGCTCCTCTACAGCGAGTATTACACCAAAGGCATAGATACCATTTTCCATCACAAGATATCCTGCAACCTGAGTGAGTGCATTTTTTCTTGAAATAATCATCATAAGACCGGTCAGGGTGGTAAAAAGCGCCCCTGGCATAAGAAAGGCAGACCCTGATACAGTCTCTTTCACTGGCATAAAAATAATAAAGCTCAGGCCCAGCAAAACAACCCCTGTAAGCACAGAGGCGCTGTACCCTATTATCGGCCTTACCTCCCTCTGGACATCAGCCTCTCTCATTGCCCTTCTTAAAAGCCAGGGCAGGATAATGCCCTTTACAGTAAAGGTGACAATAGAAAGCGCTATAATATAGATAGAGACAGGCCTTACTGCCATTAAAAGCATGCATGCGCTTAATGAGACAGCCTGAAATACAGTGGTCTGGATTATTGCTCCCAGACGGCTTGACGCAAGGAGGCGGAAATCAGTAAGCACAAGGAAGAGTAAAAATATATCAATCCATGTTGTCATAAATCACCTCAAGACCCATAAAAATGCGGCTGCTGTAACAGAGAAGGCAGCAAGAAGCATCTGGGGGATGTGCAGCAGTTTCAGTCTTGCCATGCCTGACTCGATAATACCTGTTAATACAGATATCGCTAAAATCCCGGCTGTATTTATCCCCATATCAGCTATCATAATGCCTGTCCTTAAAGGGATTGCCATACCAGCAAGGAGTGATGAAAAGAGCCATAGCTTAAGGCATGACCCATACTGTATGAGGGCAAGGTCAACCCCGCCATGGTCAAGCACCATTACCTCATGTATCATGGTAAGTTCAAGGTGTGTATTCGGGTCATCCACAGGAATCCTTGCATTCTCGGTCAGGAGCACAATCAAAAATGATAAGGCCACAAGAAAAACTGCTGGCGCTATATGGGTAAAATTGCTGTCCCACAGTGTGTAATAGATGGTTGAAAGGCTTATCTTGCCTGTCCCAACAGCCATAACAGCAATCCCCATAAACATCACCACCTCGGCAAGGATGGCAAACTGCATTTCACGGCTTGCCCCCATACCTTCAAAGGCAGAGCCTGTATCAAGGGCGGCTGTCACTGTAAGAAACCGTGCCACGCCGAGTATGTATGCAAGGAGGATAAAATCGCATGGAAATGAGAGCAGGCTGTTTATCCCGCCTGATGGGATAATCAGGATGGCAATAATCATGGCAGAAAGGCCGGCCACAGGGCCAAGCCTGAATACCCATGTAGAGGTGGAGCTGTAAACCGAGCCCTTCCTTAATAGTTTTATGATGTCATAATATGGCTGTAAAAGGGGCTGCCCCTTTCTTCCGGCAAATTTGGCCTTTGTGCGGTTAATTATGCCCATAAGAAAAGGCGATATGACAAGGGCAAGCAATATGTGAATGAGAGGTCCAATAAGTTTCACCATCATCTACCTCAACTTTATAAGTAACAGTAACAGGAGTGTAATGGCAATATAGAGCACATAGAGCTGGTTGCGCCCCTCCTGGAGCTTATGAACCTTATGGGCAATTACCTCTGTAAACTTAAATATGGAATTAAAGAGCCTTTGGCGGAATATATCATCCATATGGGTAGATATCTTCCCTCTGGCCGGAAAAATTCCCTTCATTAACTCCACAGTAAGGCTTGGCCTTATTATCCACCTGAACATGTTAATTACCGGCCATGAAAATGATGAGGCGGTATATTGCATGCGGTATGATGGAAACAGGTAACCGCAGTCCCATGTCGGCCCCTTTGTATTAACCCGCCCCTTGAGGAGCAGATGCCGCACCCACCAAAATAGAGATACAAGAATAACCAGTGACAGGCATGAAAGGCTGATTTTGTAAAGTAGGCCGCTTGCCATGCTTAAGGGGCCTGCCCCATTTCCGGACCCTGCAAGCTGTTCTACTACAGGGGCTATGAATCTGATTGCGATGGGGCTTAAAAGCCCGATAAAGATACAGAGGATGGCAACTATCATCATGGGCATAAGCATTGAGCCGTGTGTCTCATGCGCAGAGGCTGCATGACCGCTTCTCGGTTCACCCAGGAATATTATGCCGAATAGCCTGGTAAAACAGGCAGCAGCAAGCCCACCTGTGATACAGAGGGATATTATGGCAATTAGTCCTCCCTCAACAGGACCGCCCAGTACTTTACAGGTGAGAAGATTAAAGGCGCTTATATAAATAAAAAATTCGCTTATAAAACCATTCAGCGGGGGAAGCCCGCATATAGCAGCAGCGCCTGTCCCAAAAAGGAGGGCTGTATGGGGCATCCGTTTTAAAAGCCCGCCCATGAGATCAATATTTCTTGTCCCTGTTGCATGCACCACTGCGCCTGCTCCAAAAAATAAAAGGGTCTTGAAAAAGGCATGGTTGACAAGATGCAGGAGTGCGCCGATCAACCCGAAACCGGCAATAACCATATTATTCATTGAGAGGCCAAGGAGCCACAGCCCCAGCCCTGAGATGATAATCCCGATATTTTCAACGCTGGAGTATGCGAGGAGCCTTTTAATATCACGCTGTGCAATTGCAAAAAGTATCCCTGTAACAGCAGATATTGCGCCGATCACGATAAGAGTATAGGCCCACCACTGCGCCGGAATACCCAAAATGTATATTATGCGTATGATGCCATATATGCCTGTCTTGATCATTACCCCGCTCATGACAGCAGAGACATTTGAGGGGGCGGCAGGGTGCGCATCAGGGAGCCACACATGCAGCGGCATAAACCCTGCCTTTACGCCAAACCCGATAAGCGCCAGTATAAACAGGACTCCTTTATCAGCAGAGACTGTAAAGGTATCAAAATCAAGCCCGGAATTACCTCCTGCAAGCAAAATAAAGAGGCACATGAGGCATGCCTGCCCGATGTGTGCCGCAACCAAGTATACCCACCCTGCATCGCGTACCTCTTTCTTTTCATGTTCAAACATCACTAAGAAGAATGAGGATATGGACATAATCTCCCATGCGATCAGAAACAGGAGGCCGTTTCTTGCTATTACAACAATAAGCATTGAGGCAAAAAGGAGGTTGTAGAAACACCATGCAGGGCCGATCCTTTTTCTACCGCTGTAACTTTTAAGATAGCCCGCGCCATATATGGCGGCAATGGCGCATACTATAGATATGGTAACAACAAAAAATGCGGACAGGGGGTCAAAACCGATATGGAATGAGCCGAATGGTATCGGCCAGGCCATATGTATTGAGCTGTTATATCCGCAAAACATGGCAGAACAGGCGGCATAAATGGCGCATGCTGCCCCCAGAATGGATGAGATAACACCAATCCAGGTTGCCCCTTTATATGAGGCGCCGGTAAAAAGGGCGATTAATCCACCTGCACAGATAATTATTAGAGCGAGTAATATCAGATATATAGTCATTTTACCTGATTCTTTTCCTTTGAATGATCTACCCCGAGTGTTGCATCAAGCCTGCCTGCCTCCTGGAAGATGTCCTCCCTTGAACCTGTATTTGCTATTACACCGGCAAATGCGGGTGAACGCAACCCTAAAGAGAGTTTTGAGAGCAGATTCAGATGTGCCTTGATAGTAGGGCTTACAATGGTAAAGAGTGTATGAACCGGCTTTCCATCCATTGCCTGGAAATCTATGGGTGTCTCAAGAAAACAGAGGGCCATAAGGGGTTTTGTTACATGAAGGGTGATAGGGTTACGCACATGGGGGATTGCTATCCCGTCGCCTACAGCAGTTGAGCCCAATGATTCCCTTGCAAGAAGCACCTGGAACAGGAACTCCCTGTCAACGCCATCGGGCAATGCGAGTATGTTGACTACGCTCCTTAATACAGAGACCTTGTCTCTCCCCTCTACCCGGTAATGGATACCGCCGGATCTTAATGCCTCTTCAAGAGAAGGTATAAATGCATCCTCAGGCTCTTCCATCATCTTGGGTGAAATAGGGACACGGTTTGAGGTGGCCCATTCAAGGAGTTCTGCACGGTTAAACCTGTACTGCCCGTTTACCTGGTGCATAGGGAGCTTTTCCTGTGCTATCCACCGGTATATGGTCTTTTCCGAGACCTTGAGCAGCTCTGCTGCGTCTTTAACCCTGAGTTTCATTTAGTCATCTCTATTCATTTATCTTTTTACAACCCAATCATTCTTCTTTTTGAACTCTGATTGTCATCATTGGACAAAAAAAATGTTTTTTATGCCCATGTATTCGATTTGTCAAGTATTCTAAATGATGATTTGCACCGAACACAAGCTGAGAAAAGATGGGATGAATTCTGCCTTGATTATTAAGACCTGAATATGTATTATAAACACGCTTCAAAAATCATTATCAAAAAGGTTTAATAATTGCTCAAAAAAAGTTTCGGCTTATCTTTCGGCATAAAAGAGCCGGAATTGATAAATCGTTTAGTGATATA
This sequence comes from Desulfatiglans sp., assembly GCA_012513605.1. Lineage (NCBI taxonomy): Bacteria > Pseudomonadati > Thermodesulfobacteriota > Desulfobacteria > Desulfatiglandales > Desulfatiglandaceae > Desulfatiglans > Desulfatiglans sp. The sequence goes on from JAAZBV010000066.1 coordinate 9,206, forward strand.
ATCTAAGCTGAAAACAATATTTCAAATCGATATTGGAGAATCTATAGTGCTGACCTACCATAATCCCATTACTGACGAAAACATAAAAGTTGAGGGAGTCATCGCGAGAAAAGTGCAAAATGGATATGGAGTCAAATTAAAACCAGCATCCGGATTCATTCCGGAAAATCCAGAAAAGAAAGAGGATAAAGAAACCATTAAAAACGATGCACCTGGTAAGCCTATACTCCGTGCATCAACAGCCATATCAGTTTTCATTCTCTTTCTAGCGGGCCAGATAATTGCTTCAATAGTTATCACTGTATTTGAAACAATTAAATATCTTGCAGGTGGTGGCGCTATTAATCAGAAAAATGCATTTCAGGGATTGATCTCGGGTATAATGCCGGAAATTGTATTGGTATCAGCCCTTGGAGGAGCGTTTGCATTAGCCGCAGGGGCTAATGTCAGAAAATCGCTTCGGGACAATTCTCTCTTTGGCGCAGCCTGGGTTACTGGCAAGCCAAATGCCATGTTTACCTCTGTTTTTTGGGGGGCAGGTGCAGCATTGATTTATATTATTTTTTCATCATTTTCAGTACTTCTGTTTTCATTTGAGTCAGGGCAAAAAGGCGGCCTGCTCACTCAAGTGGCGGCCCAGTCAGGAGCCGGGCAATATATAGTTATTATAGTTGCACTCTTTATAGCACCATTGATTGAAGAGCTTCTGTTTCGCGGTATCATGATTGGTGGCCTGAACAGGTCTTTTGGAATCTGGTGGGGAGTCATTATATCAAATCTTTTATTTATTACACTTCACTACTCAGAAGCGATATACTTTTGGCCTGCATTTATCGGGATTGGCCTTTTATCTGCTCTGGCCACCTGGAAGAGATTGACTCAAAAGGCCATTGGACCTGCGGTAGCGGTTCATTTCGGTTATAACCTGATCATAGTAGGTCTTGCACTTATCTCAAAAATAACTGGCAGCGGAGTCTAAAAAAATGACGGTGTATAGAGTGAAAGCATTAAACCTGAATTAATCCATACTGAAAAACTTTTTCAGAGTTTCACAAGTTAGTATAAACTGGAATGACAGGTAAAAAGAAATCCTTATGCCAAACACCCTAAAATGCAGGTAACTGGAAAGCCGGGCTATTTAATTCGCTTTTATTATAACAGTCTCCTTATAAGACAGGTGACATTGGATCTTTGACAAAGCCGCCAAGCTACAAAGGTTTTAATGTTTTAATATCGGTTCATCAGGCCATCCCATTGTCTTGCTGCCAGATCCGATGACCGCATTAATAAGTATTACCTTTCCATTTTTCATCTTGAATACATGAAAATCAGGAAGGGAGCCTGCAAAATGGACAAATGCAACCACCACGCCTATTTCAACATCAACCAGGAACCTTCGTGGACCATGATTTGAGATCACGAGACCTTTGGGTGTACAGTTATGGGCCTGCATTTCCGCCTTTTTTCCATCCTCTCCGGCGAGTGTAAACATCCCGCTCTTTGTTGTCTGTGTGCCGTTTTCCCAGCGGTCACAGACATCTGCAAATGGAGAATGAACAACGGGTTCAGCAGCAAACATATCAAAGTAATCATTCGCGGCAGCAATCAATGCCAGCCGTGAGCTTCTTTCTTCCGGGGGCAAAATGCTCTCCCAATCCTGATCCTTTGTTTCGAGAATACCATCCGCGTTAAATGCAAACTCGTTTTCACGCGCAATTATTGTCTCTATCTCTGATATTTTCTGATCTTTTACCTTTAAACGCACACCAAACAGGATAGGTCTGGGTGTTCCCTTTTCAGGAAGGGGTTTTTGTTTGCTCCCCGGAAGACCCATACTCATAGCCTGCCCGACAGTAGCCGGATCAAATTTTTCTTCAATTACCGCGAAGGTGTGTGTACCGAATTCAGGTGTGTCTATAAGATCACGCCTAATCAGTATCTTACCGGCGGTCTGCCAGAAACCCTTGCCTGCGGCAAGTTCTACTCCATTTTCAGTAAACTTCACGTCAGTTGCAAGAGGCAACCCGGAAATATCATGCGCCTGTATTGAGGCAAAATATTTATCAATAAAACCCTTCAGGTTCTCACGAGTACAGTCGGACTGTTTTGTCTGTGCACCAGTTTGCAGAACAACTCCAAATAACATCACAAGGATTACTGTAAACAATAAATTACGTTTCATTTGCTCCCCCTTTTTGTAAGTAATTAAAAGAAAATTATAATGCAGCATCAGTATGATAATTTTTAATCTTATCCTTTTTAAATGCAAGTGGAATAAAGCGAATGCATATTTTATGACCCGTGTGTGGGGAAAAGCTGGATATTTAACCGCGAACCACACGAACCACACGAACGAAAAAATTCAAAATGCCTTTTTCACCTGTCGTCATTCCCCGACGCCCCCTTGCGTCATTCCCGACTCGATCGGGAATCCAGTGTTTTTCAATCCACGCTCATTCACAGGGATCCTCGTTCGTGTAGTTCGCGCTGTTCGCGGTTAATTCTTTTTTCAATCCACGCTCGAGCGGGGCAATATAATTTTCACACAAAGCCGCAAAGCCACAAAGGGTTAAACAATCATCCCATAAAAAAACAGACGATTAAAATATACCATTTACCACAGAGGACATCCGCCTTCGCTGAAGCTATGGCGGGACAGGCGGAGGGCACGGGGAATCACATTAATTCTTAGTCATTTTACTTCTTTTTTTATCAGTCATTCCCATGAAGATGGGAATCAATTTCATCCTTTTGTTTTATAATCTTTTCCTTAACCTTCAACAGCTTTGGTCTTACAGCATTACAGAGTTTTTTGGTTTCTTATGGACATCCCTCTATTGCCCATGATTCACCACATCCCTCTATTGCCCAGGGCTGACGGCAATTACGCGGGTCTTCCGGGAAAGGTGTATGTTAAACTGCTTGAAGAAAAGTGGTCGGGTGATTCACCAACGGCTGCCTACTGGAATCCAACCCGCATGGTAATGAACACCAGGATCGGGGCGTTTGAATCGGATACCGGTGAATTCCTTTTTGATGCGCCCGATTCGGGTGAAGCAAGGGTGAAGGCGCAACTTATCTATCGAAGGGTCTACAAAAACATCATGGACCTTAAGGGTCTGAATGAACCGGACATAGTCATGGAATCGGTTGAGGTTTCAGTATCTTAGAAGAATTGAGACCTTTGCAGAACCCTCTTTTCTGTCATTCCGGACAAGCAAAGCGCGTTCCGGAATCCAGCAAGAGACTGAAAAAACTGGATGCCCCCGTCTTCAGTCATGCCGGGGCAGGCTCCATTCGCCGGTATGACGACATGATATTTTCAAGCTCCCTGATTGTATCATTCTCCCTTTTCTGATAGTATATCCATTCATTTAGGGCAACCTCCCTTTGAGGGTGTATAACCAATTGGTAAAAAGATTTTTAACAATGAAGGAGCAGCCATTGATATAATGAAGGTGTTCTTAGATAGAGCCAAAAAAATCTCATTCCTTTTTATCCTGTTGTTGACCATCATGGGCAGGGCATCCGGTGAGGAAGCACTGCCCCTCGATAGTACGATACTATGGATCGGAACAAGCCAGGATCTTCACGACGATGTCTTTCTTTCATCCTACGGTTATACGTTTCCTCCCTTTGATGACAGCAATAATTCTGCCTATATCATACGAACGACCACGCCCCAGACAGTGGTTCGCTTCTATACACCGGGACACAGCGGGCCTTTGGGCTCCTGGGCCACGGCCACATCGGAAGTCCGCAATATGACACCTGATCAGGTATGGGATCATCTCGCTCTCCCTCAGAGTGTTGCGCCTTCCCATGTCTCAATGATGATGCTTCCTTCTCGCGATATTTCACCTGGCACAGACAATACAGGCGCCTGGATGATTGGTGGTTATACTGGCGCTTTTACCTATACGGACGGCACCTTCAGCCGGCATTTGAATGGCGGGGGATATCAGTATTTTCTTCTGGGTCCCAATAAACCGGATGGAATGGTTGCCACTCTCACAGGGTCGGAATATGGAGTGCCTTCGGTTGTCTTTGAATCGGGCAATTACACGACTTCCCTGATTCTCAATCAGGATGGCACCAGTAACCAGGGACGTGAATTTAGTGAAGATATACCGGTCTTCTCCTACCTCTATTCTGCTGGCAGGACAAATTCATCCGCCAATATAAGAAATATCGCCAAAGCGCTTGATAAACTGAACGCATTGCCCGGCGCCGCACTGTATGCCGATCTATACCAGCCTCTTGATATCCTGTGGATTCGTGGACAGAACGCGGAACTGGCAGCAGCTCTCGAACAAATCAATCCTGAAGGCTATGGAGCTGTAGTGTTCTCACGCCTGCATTCTATGGCGGATTGGCTGAACGCGTTTCAAAACAGACAAAATGTATTCGGATCAACTGAAAAGGATGGTGTGTGGCGTCAGTGGGGTTCCCTGGACCGTCATACAGTGCGCCTGAACTCCTGGAAATCGGCTGAGAACCGGGTAATATTCGGGGTGGACCGAATGAGTTCTGAGAACTGGCAGATCGGCGGACTGATAGGCTACGAATCCTCCCGAACAGAATGGCCATTCAACGGTCGCGCTGATGGCAAAAACTTGCGGCTGGGATTTTTCACACGGCATGAACCTTATGAAGGATTATATGTCAGTCTGGCAGGACTGGCTGGCATCGGCCGAATTGAGAGCCGCCGGACTATTACATTGCTGAATGAACCGCTGACAGCTGGTGTTACACCATTTGGAGATCTTGCATTTCTACCGGATTCGAGGGTGGGGCAGGCGGATTTTACGGCCTACGATGCCGCCGCACGTGTTTCACTTGAATATTTTGCTCCCCTTGGCCATGTACATCTGACTCCCCGCTTCCTCATCGACTGGATGTCAAGTCATGCCCGGGAATTCACAGAAACCGGCGCGGGCGCTTTAAACCTTATCTTAAATGATCTGGATGGACAGGCATTGAGGTTTCTGGCGGACATCACCTGTTTCTTCCGGCCTTCGTACGTCTCCGGCAAAGGACTGAATCCATACCTGAGAGCAGGCGTATCGAGATACAGGGAAACAGGATCTTCGGATTTTAATGCGAGGTTTTTTGAGGGAGGAGAGTTCACGGTGGAGAGGCAAGCCATGAACGAAACCACATTTACGGGCGGAGCCGGAATATTCTTAAAAAAAGGCAACTGGACAATATCCGGTCAAGCCGATGGCGAATGGGGTGATCTTGAAAGCTACGGCGGTAGAATAGATATACAGCGCCGGTTCTGAGATTGTGAGATACAAATTTCTCAATTCATATAACATATTGAATTTTATTTTAAGCAGTTAAAACGTAAAACGGGACGTTGGTGCAGAACGTGCATAACTACTACATTATATCCTCGATAAAACGGGACGTTGGTGCAGAACGTGCATAACTACTACATTATATCCTCGATATCAGGCTTCTCCTCTGATGCAAGAAATCGGGTTATACAGGAAGTTGTAACACCCATGTGCCTGGCAACCTCCGCCCCTGAATACCCCAGTTCGTGGACTGCAAGCCATGAAATTATCCTCCGTGCATTGACCAGTTCACGCCGGCGACTCCCTGAAAGCAGTTCCGATAATGATACATTCCTCTTTTTACAGACTCTGTTACATAATTCTCCAAGATCAATCCTTTGACCTGATATCCTCAGATTCTTTTTTATCACATCATCAAGATCGGTTTTCATATCCTGAACAAAATCACTGTCACCGAGTATCCTGCTGTCAAACGCGTGCCTTTCTTTTCGTGTCCTGAGCGCCAGCACTTCAGCCCACCCACCTAAACTGCGGACTAATCCACCTCCTACCAATTCAGGTCGACGCCCAAGATCAATCCCTTCTATAACATATTTATAATAGTTCTTACTGCGGACTCTACCTCTTCCAAAATATGATAAAATATACTCTGTATCCTGCCATTTTCTTTCAACCCTCCCCAATAATGCTGAGTGCCCGGACCAGGGACTATCATTCAACCCGTTCATATCCTTTACTACTCCGCCCCTTAACAAATTGAGATGAATATATCGAACCAGTTCCATTAAATAGGCATCTTCCTGACAGACAATAGATTTATACCTGTTTTGGAATAGATGACCATAGCGTTTATGTCGTCTGTTGAAATTAACAACATATCCGGTAAGTAATTTTCTCATACTGGAAGATAGCGATCGGTTTTTTGTCTTCAATAATATATGGAAATGATTGGTCATAAGCGCCCATGCATATATCTCTATGGCGCCTTCATCCACAAGTCCGGATAACCGGTTTATAAAATCATTACGATCCTTCTTGTTTAAGAAGATATTATTCTTTTCAATACCGCGACCCATCACATGGTGCAAAACCCCGGGGGCATCTAATCTGGCTAATCTTGGCATGCATGCAATCTATCATCCAGTGCTAAATTAGTAAAGCAATTTCAGCACCAA
>JAAZBV010000067.1 GCA_012513605.1 Desulfatiglans sp.
ACAAGACAGAATCTCCTCCAGAAGCATGCCATAGATATCACTACTGCCGTTTCCTCAAGGGATGTAATCATCCGGACAGGAGATTACAGTGATATGGTCGGCTCCGATATTATTATCAACACTGCCGGTGTTCCACAGGGTTTAATTGCCGACCGGATGGAGATGCTGCCCAAAAACATTGAACTTATTAAACAGATCTCAATCAAAATAAAACAATACTGCCCTGATGCCATTGTCATTACAGCTACCAATCCTGTAGACCCCCTTAATTATGTCACATGGCTTTCAGGCGGGTTTGACCGCAAAAAGATAATCGGCTACTCCATAAATGACTCACTCCGTTTCAGGGAGATGCTTGCTAATGCCTATAATGTCAAGGTAAGTCAGGTGGATGGGATAGTTATTGGAGAGCATGGATCAACACAGGTTTATCTCTTCAGCACTGCAAAAATCGATGGGAAAAGGATAAATGTAACGGAAGAGATCAAGGCAAAGATCCGCTCAGAAATCCCTAATATATTAAAGAGGCTTGAAGAACTCCAGTCAGGAAGGACCGCTGGCTGGACATGCGCTGTTGGCCTTGAAAGGATTGTAAGGGCGATTGTTGAGAATACCGGTGATGTTATTCCATGCTCTGTCATGCTTGATGGTGAGTATGGTGTGAATGGGATCAGCATGTCTGTCCCTGTAAGGCTTGGTAAAAACGGGGTGTTGGATGTACTTGAATACGAGCTCGCCCCTGATGAGGTTGAAGGGGTAAAAAGGACCGTTTCAACACTCAAAACCGCGGCCAGGATTGTGGATGAAAAACTCTAACATTTACCTGCAATTTATTCAGTAAACTGGCAAATTTTCTTCAAGAGGAGATATCAATGGGTCACAGTTTTAAAAAATTATTTGAGCCGGGCATGATAGGGCCGATGAAGGTGAAAAACCGGATTATCAAAACAGCAAATGGTACCTCCTTTGTTGATCCTGACCAGAATGTTGGCGAGCGGATGATCACATACTACGAAAGGCTTGCAAAAGGCGGGGTGGGACTATTGGTCGTGGAATCCTGCGGCACAGAGTATCCTCTCGGCATACAGCATGTTCATTATGATGCAGAAGGGAACTATGAAGGGGTGCAGCTTCACATGGATGATGACCGCCTGATACCCGGTTTTAAGAGGTTGACCGATGCGATACATAAACATGACTGCAAGGCATCTATACAGTTCCAGCATGCTGGTCCATGGAACCCTACCGGGCTTTTGCCAAGAGACCCCAAAATAAGAGATATAAAATGCGCATCTGCCATGACCGAAGAAGAGCTTCCAGGGCCTGATTTTTTACCCAGCAGAGAGATGACGAGAGATGAGCTGGAAGAACAGATCAACCTGTGGGCAGGTGCAGCCGAAAGGGCCTACAGGGCCGGTTTTGATGCATGTGAATTCAACCATGGTACTGCCCACCAGGGAAATACTTTCCTTTCCAGGATATGGAACAAACGCACGGATGAATATGGCCCACAGAGTTTTGAAAATCGCACCAGGTTTCTGCGCCGTTGCATAGAAGAGGCCCGCAGAAGAACCGGGCCGGGATTTGCTATCCATGTTATCATGAACGCTGTTGAGTACAACCACCCGAGGGCCACTACCCTTGAAGAGGGTGTGGAGCTTGCCAAATGTGTGGCTGAGGTGGCTGACGGGCTTAACCTACGCGGAGAGAGATATGGCCACAGGGGAGGTCTGATACAGCCTGACCGCATACTCTACCCTGCCCCGCCTGATGACCTCCCAAAAGATTATGACTGGAGTCGAAATGGTCGCGGTGCATCTGTTCCGCTTGTGGAGGCAGTAAAGAGGGGCGGAGTAAAAATCCCTGTATGGACTGCCTGCCGCCTTGACCCAATGCTGGGAGAAGAATATCTGCAAAAGGGGAGCCTTGATTTTGTAGGCATGACAAGGCGTCTTCTGGCTGACCCTGATCTCCCCAATAAGGCTAAAGAAGGGCGTATTAATGATATCCGCTGGTGTAACGGCTGCCTTTACTGCTTTGATTGCCGTAACCGTAATCAGGTGCTCGCATGCAGGACAAACCCATACCTCGGGAAGGAGCACCTCCCTGAATTTCAGATAAAACCTGCTCAAAAGAAAAAAAAGGTGCTTGTTATTGGAGGCGGGCCTTCAGGAATGGAGGCAGCCAGGGTTACGGCGCAGCGCGGGCATTATGTAACCCTGTATGAAAAAAACAGCTATCTCGGCGGGTTGGTTCCACTTGCAGCCATTGTGAAGGATCTTGAAACCGAAGACATGACCATGTTTGTGAGATATCTTGCTACACAGCTTAAAAAGGAGGGAGTAAAGGTCAGGTTAAAGACTGAGGTGACATCACAGATAATCCAGCGTGAACGGCCTGATGTGCTCATAATTGCATCAGGCGCAGCCCATGGCAAGATCAATGTCTCGGGTGCTGATAACCCAAAAGTCATTAATACAGAAAAACTTCATGGTATGCTCAAGTTTATGCTTAAATTCTTCACTTCAGCTCAGCTTGAGAAACTATCAAAGATCTGGATCCCTGTTGGAAAGAGTGTGGTAATAATGGGAGGCACACTGCATGGATGCGAACTGGCCGAATATCTTGTCAAGCGTAGACGCAGGGTAACCATGGTACATAACGGCCCTGAAAAGGAGCTTGGCGACCGTATGACCATTGATGACATAGTCAGTCTGTGGCCCTGGCTTAAACAGAATAATGTTTCCATATGGTCTGATATAGAATACCGCAGCATTTCTGACAAAGGTCTTGAGATAAGTTTAAAAGATAAACGCAGATACATACTGAGAGGTAAAAATATTATCAGCACACAGGACTGGGAGCCTGACAATAGCATTGTAGAAAGGTTTAAGGAGCTTGTTCCTGAAGTCCATATAATAGGGAGCTGTAAGGAGCCGGGTCTGATAGTGGATGCGATGAGAGATGGAGCAAAGGTCGGTTGTGAGATTTAAACCTTAAGGAGGGTTAGATGTTTAAATTACTCGATGGTGCAGTTCCATATAAACCGGAAGATGAGGCTATCTACATTAACAGGGGCTGGTGGCGCGGTTTTACGCTTGGTAATTATCTTGATCTGGCTGCTGATATCCATCCTGATAAAGTGGCATTTATTGACAGGGTAAGCCGCTACACCTATAGTGAGGCGCGCGAAAAGGCTGACAGGTTAGCTGTTGCCATGATTAATCTCGGCATTCAACCACTTGACCGTGTCCTTGTACAACTCCCCAACTGGAATGAATTTGTCTTTACCTATTTTGCATGCCAAAAGATTGGTGCAATCCCCGTGCTCCTGATCGACAGGTACAGGCAATTTGAGATAGAGAGGCTGATAAAACTTACCGGCGCAAAATACTGGATCGTGGCAGCAAAAACCAGCAAATTCGATTATGCGCCACTGGTTGAAAGTGTGCTTAAAGATCACCCTGAGATAAAAAATGTGATCACTGTCCGCGGTAAGATTGAAGGCAATGTATACAAACCCATGGAAGATTTAATCCATAAAACCCCTTTAACAAAGGAAAATAGATTCCTGCTGACAAACCTCAGGCCTGATCCGAGGCAGGTTGCCCATATGGGGCCTACAGGAGGAACAACCGGCGAACCCAAGATAGTTCCACGAACCCATAATAGCCTTGCCTGTGCTGTTGAATTCTGTTCAAAGGCATGGGATCAGCACTGTGAAGATATCAATATGATTGTAGGGCCTGTTGGTCATGACCTCTCCTTTTCAAAGGGGCTTTTAGGGAGCATACTAACCCTGGGAACCCTCGTGTTTCAAAAATCAACAGATAATGAGGAAATATGCCGGACAATAGAAAAGGAGAAGGTTACATCTGTAATCTGGGTTCCAACACTTGCACAGAGGCTGCTTCAATTTGAAGAGATAGATAAATATGATTTAAGTTCGCTAAAAAAAATGCACTCCGGCGGCGGCGCAAGTCACAGCGATATGATAAAAGAGATCACTGCCCGTTTGAATATCCGCTATTACAATGGTTATGGCGCTACCGAGGGTATGACCTGCATTACCCGCACCGCAGACAGTTTTGATACTATATGCCGCACTGTGGGAAGGCCTACATTCCCCTATGATACATATAAGGTTATTGATTCAAATGGCCTTGAACTGCCATATAATACCCCCGGTGAGCTGCTAGTAAAAGGTCCGTCTGTTTTTTCAGGGTATTACAATAATCCGGAAGAAAATGCCAAGATCTTTGATGAAGATGGTTTTTTTAAGACCGGTGATATAGCCACGATAAGCGAACAGGGTTACATTACCCTTTGCGGCAGGATCAAGGAGATGATCAACCGGGGTGGTGAGAGTATAAGCGCTACTGATATAGAAAAGCTTATTTTACTGCATCCTGATGTTGCCATTGTAGGTGTTATCCCCATGCCTGATAAACTCATGGGGGAGCGGGTCTGCGCCTATATAGAGGCACAAAAAGATGCTGCGCTTACATTTGAAGGAGTCATAGAATTCTTAAAATCCAAGAATGCCTCTGTACTGCAATTTCCTGAACGGATCGTTTTTATAGAAAATATGCCCATGACAAATGCAGGGAAACTGGATAAAAAGGCATTACGCACAGATATAGAAAAAAGACTTTTGGACGAAGTGCCAAGATAATAGAAAGGAGTAATACTTAAATGCCGGCAAAAGAGATAAGATTTCATGGGAGGGGTGGGCAGGGAGCCGTGCTTGCTGCAAGAATGCTCGCATCTGCCTGCGCCTATGAGGGAAAACATGTGGCAAGTTTTCCCATGTACGGGTTTGAACGCAGAGGGATGCCTGTGGTTGCCTTTACCAGATTTGATACAGAGCCTGTGCGGGAGAAGACACAAATCTATACCCCTGACTGCCTGATGGTTATTGACCCTACCCTCCTCGAAATAGGAAACCTGTATGAAGGTCTGAAAACGGATGGGGTATTGATACTTAACAGCCCCAAACCTTTTAAGAAGAGACCTTCTAAAAATCTCGGAAAGGCCGGGGTGATTAATGCTACACAGGTTGCCCTGTGCGAGATAGGCAGAGATATACCTAATACCTGCCTGATCGGGGCGCTTGCTGCCGTCACAGGATGGGTTAAACTAGAATCCATTATCAAAGGGTTTGGTGATTACCTTGAAGGCGATATGCTTGAGAGAAATATCCGGAATGCACAAAGGGGATATAATGAAGTGGAGGTTATTTCATGGGATTAAAAACGGAAAACAAATATTTATTTAAATATGAGGCATGCTGGTCAGACGGTAATAACGCCCTGCTCTGCCTCAATACAGGCGACTGGAGAACCTCACGGCCTGTAATTAACGATGAGTTATGTAATAGCTGTGGCATATGCATGACCTTCTGCCCTCCGCAATGTATCACAAAAAAGGACAACTCCTTTGTTATTAACCTGGGATTCTGCAAGGGTTGCGGTATATGTGCAAAGGAATGTCCAAGAAAAGCAATAAATATGACACCGGAAGGAGATTATACCGATGACTGCAAGATCTAAAAACATAAAGGTAATTACCGGAAATACCGCTGCTGCATATGCGGTGCTGCTTTGTCGGCCTGATGTGGTCTCTGCCTACCCTATTACTCCACAGAGTGAACTTGTGGAGCAACTGGCTAAATTTCATGCAGACGGCCTGCTTGACTGTGAATATGTTGCTGTTGAAGGTGAAAACTCCGCACAGAATGTGGCGTGTGCTGCTGTTATGGCAGGTGGCAGGGCATTTACCGCCACTTCATCATACGGGCTTGTTTATATGTATGATACCCTGCTCCAGACATCCGGTTACAGGGCGCCTCTTGTGATGGTAAATGTCAATCGTGAGCCGCCCGGAATACATGCGGTCTATTCAGGCCAGCAGGATATGATATGCACAAGGGATTCGGGCTGGATTCAGGTTGTTGTAGAAAATTGCCAGGAGATTCTGGATACAATCATAATGTCTTACCGGCTGGCTGAAGACTATGATATTCAACTCCCTGTCATGGTTAACTATGATGGTTATTACCTCTCTTTTCTTGCTGAAAGTGTGGATATCCCTGAACAGAAGGATGTGGATCGTTTTCTTGCCCCCTTAAAAGATCAACCACCCAGGATGAAGTTAGTCGCAGGCGCTGGCACCGGTTGTGGAAGCCACGGTATAGGCATGGGCTTTGTTGAATACCGCAAGAAACACATGGCCGCAATGGAACGTTCTAAAGAGCTGTGGGACAAGATCGATGCGGATTTTAAAAAGGCATTCCGGCGCGGTTATGGTGGCCAGATAGAGTCATACAAATGTGATGATGCGGATATTGTTCTTATAGCGTCCGGAAGCGCAGTTGGAACAGCAAGGGCAGTAATTGATGCCAAACGTGAACAGGGCATAAAGGTGGGCTTGGTAAAATTACGTTTCTTCCGCCCCTTCCCTGTTGAAAAGTTAAGTATGGTATTAAAGGGTAAAAAGGCAATCGGGGTGCTGGATCGCAGCATCTGTTTCGGGTGGAATTGCGGACCTGTATTCCAGGAGATATGCGCCCTCTCTAGACATATTGGCATCATGCCCATGCTTAGCTTTATCGATGGCCTTGCCAATATGGATATAACAAAAGAACATATAGCCGGCATGATCGATGAGATATATAAGGCATCCCAGAATAAACCCTACCAGGAACTCACCTGGTTACCATAGGGAGGATAGAAATTATAATGGCTGTGAAATTAAACAAATTACCAAAGGTAACAGAGTATTATTGTGATGAGGACCAGTTTTCACCGGGCAATGCATGCTGTCCGGGCTGTATAATGGAGCTGAATCTCCGGCTGGTTTCAAAGATCATGGGCAAGGATGCTATCCTGCTGGGTACCCCAGGGTGCAGCGCACCAACGATACATGGACAAAATGACAGGGCCTGGCACAAGCACTCTTATTATGCATGTGTTATGACAGGTGTGGCCTCAAGCGCAACAGGGATTGCTCGTTATTATAAAAAGGCTGGTATTGATGCCACTATCGTCTGCCACACAGGAGATGGCTGTGCCCAGGACATAGGCATACAGACAATAAGCGGCGCGGCAGAACGCAATGAAAATGTTATCTATATCTGCTACGATAATGAAGGGTACATGAACACTGGTGTGCAAAGGAGCAGCGCTACCCCTTATGGGGCTGCAACAAGCACTACCCCGGTCGGATCAAAAAGCATAGGAAAGACAACCAACTCTAAAAATATGCCCATGATTATGGCCATGCATGACATCCCCTATGTTGCCACTGCAACCCTGAGCCACCTTGAGGATTATGCTAAAAAACTCACAAAAGCAAAGGAGATGGTTAAACAGGGGTTTGTGTACCTGCATGTGTTCTGCCCCTGCACAGTGGGCTGGAAGGTAAGGCCTGATTCATCCATTGCAGTATGCCGTGCAGCAGTCCAGTCTAACTATTTCCCTCTGTGGGAGGTGGAAAATGGTGAGTATAGAATAACCCAGCCGGTAGCTAAACCAAAGCCCATTAACGAGATGCTGAAACTGATAGGCAAGTTCAATCACCTTAAGGATGAAGAGATAAGCGTCCTGCAGCAGCAGTCTGATAAGAGGTTCAGCATCCTAAAGGCGCTCTGCGGCATCAGTGCGTAAGATGGTGAATGAATGGCTGTACAGATGTTCATGTAGCTTTAAATAAAAGGGCCATTGCATTCGCAATGGCCCCTCCCCTGCTTAAGGCTCTAAGGATATTAAACTATCTCTTGATTCTTTCAACACCAGGCCTTGCCTTATTTTCTTTCACCTCTACTTTTTCATCTTGCCTGGATAAAACCCGTTTTGGTTTGAATTCATTCCTGTACCTTTCATCTACCTGTGATGAAGGCCTCCTTGCATTTTCCGGCTTATCATGGAGCTCGTCAGGTTGTATATCCTCTGTTACATTTTTCCGAACAGGCGGAGTAATTGAAGGCGCCTGTGTTTCTTTTTGTTGTACAGGTCGTGGGTATTGACTCCTCTTCTGTTTCAATTGATTTTGATCAGGGGTATTTCTAACCTCCGGCCTGGGTGTTGCAGACCTTACATTTGTCTGAACATCCGGTCTTGCCAGCTCTGCTGGTCGCTGTGTCTCCCTGCTGTTTTTCTTAATATCTTCTGTCTGTCTCAAAATCGCTCTGCGCTCTTCCGGCCTCTCATTCCGGTATTTGAAGGGGGTAGCCTTGGTCTCAATTATCCTCTTCATAGGGGCAGCTATCTCATAACTTTTTCTTTTCGGTTCAGGAATAGTTTTTATACGACGCTCCATCTCATGATATGTCCTAGGAGGCCTCAAATCCTTATTGGTGCGGCGCTGTTCATATTCGCGCCTTTCATGCTGCCGCCAATCAGCCCTATGCCTCTTATTATGCCACCGGTCATGCAGATAGATCGGGTCATACCATGTACGCCTGCTTACGCATTCAAACCACGGAAAAATGCCAACCCCGATATAGAAGCTGTCATAATAGTCCCCAAAATAGTAGTGCCTGTATCTGGGTCTGGTAAAAAGGGAAAAATTGAGGTTTCCAAGGTCAACAACAATGCTTAATGAATATGATATCCTATGCCCCCTGTATGTATCACCGCGAAAATATACAGGCGCAAACAATACCCCCCGCCCGCGAAACGGATAATCCCAGTGCCCGTTTACAAAAACATAACCACGCGGGGTCCATACATAATGTGAAGGCACCCATACCCAGTCCGGACGGGCCTGAAGCCAGTAACCCGACCTTAAGGTATAACGGCCACGAGACCAGTAATAGCAGGCAGGAACCCAGATCATGTCAGGTCTATCTGCTCCTGCTGGCTCAATATAGGTAACCGCAGGGGGAGGAGGCAGATATTCTATCTCCCTGTTACCTGCAGACGCCCAGAATCCGGCTACCCATCTGTAACCGCCCTGTACCCTTGCCCAGTAACCCGGAACCCAGTATTTACCAGGGGGAACGGCCCTCCAGCACCCGCTTACCCAGATGTGTTTCTCCCTGTCAGAATCCCAGGCCCAGTAACCTGGTATCCAGGTGAACTGATCACCCACTGGCCTTTCAGCCGGGGGTGCCTCATATATATCCGCAGGCGGCGCTTTGAGTACTGTAAAATCAGCGTTATCTTCAATTGTTACTGGCTGTGCAAATGCTTCATTTATTGGCCCGCGTGTCTGGACCTCAGGGGTTTCCTCCGGTGGAACAGCAGGGGGTTGACTGGTCTGACCATACATGGTTCCGGTCGTAATCAGTAATGATAAAATTATCGTAATTAATGTCTTCAAGATATTTCTCCTTTCCTGAAGTGGTTTTAAATCTTTAAACATATAAACACGCTGCAATATAATATCTGATAATCATGCTCCATTAGACACCTAAAAATGAATTTTGATCAATATTTATATTTCGTTCATTTAACCATCTGGATTTATTTAATTATTGATACATTCATATTCCAGTAAAATAGAGCGCAGAAGGGTTATCAGGTTTTGAGTCTTTTAACAAGTAAAAGCCAAAGAAATAAAATGACAAGAAAAACAGCCTGTTTATACATGATAATAGATATTTGAAGAGCTATTATCTACCAGCTTTACCGCGAAATACCAATTAGTTTTAATAATCGTAAATAAGGTTCAGGTTCATCTTTCTGTACAACAGCCTTAAAGTAAAGATAGCCGGATCAAGTGAATAAATCGTTATTTAACCTGTAAACGCTGATGTGAACTGAACATGAAAATTAAATTAAATTTAATTTAATTTATGCAATCTGTCTTCTACTTTTTACTCTGATATCTTTAAATCAAGTGTCACCCCGAGGTAAACACATGTCAGAGACCAATCTGTTTCAAATCTAAAAATTAGCACTTGACAATGATATCAATATTGATACCATCTGAGCATGGACAGAATTGATGAAATTATAGCCAGAATGACGCAAAATCCGAAGGGAATACACTTTTCTGATTTATGCAAGATTTGCGATCATTTCTTTGGTAAATCACGTCAAAGCACCGGCAGCCACCGAGTTTACAAAACACCCTGGCAGGGAGACCCGCGAATAAATATTCAAAATGATAAGGGAAACGCTAAGTCTTATCAAGTGAAGCAGGTGCTGTTGGCTCTTGAAAATTTGGAGGTAAATAATGGCATTAAAAAATGATCGATATACATACCGGATAACATGGTCAGAAGACGATATCGAATATGTTGGCTTATGCGCTGAATTTCCAAGCCTGAGCTGGCTCTCTTCTACACCGGAGGGTGCATTAAAAGGGATACGAAAATTAGTTTCAGAAGTTGTTGCTGATATGGAAGCAAGTGATGAGGTTATACCGGAACCCATTGCCTGCAGACAGTATAGCGGTAAATTTATGGTAAGGATTCCACCCGAGGTTCATCGCACTCTTGCTATCCGGGCGGCTGAATCCGGCATCAGCATTAATCGTGTCGTCAGTTCGAAATTAAGCCAATAAACCCCTCACAATGGGGTATGTTTGTCAGGAATATAAACAGATATTAAAAAGAGGAGAGACAATAATGAATAATTTCACAAACCGATTAAAAACCTTGCTTGCCCTGATTTGCCTTACATTATTTTGCAGCTCTATTGTTCAGGCAGAAGAAATGACTCTCGAAACCCTGATCGATCGCCAGAAGGTGCAGGATTTGATTACCCGCTATTACTTCAACTTTGGTGGAACTCCTGAAAGTTTTGCAAACTTTTATGTGGAGAATGGAGAGCTGATTCTGATCGGTCAGAGTTATAAGGGTAGAGAGGCCATTGCTAAGGCTTATGCATTTCCTGATGGTGAAGCACCCAAGAATTTTTCATTCAATAGTCTTATCAGTAATTTACTCATTACTGTGAAAGGCGATACCGCCAGGGCAAAACTGGTGTGGACTGAGAATGTGATGCAAAAAGAAAGAGGTGAGATACAGTTGCCCGCTCAGGGTCGGGAGTACTCCACTTTCGTTAAAATAAAAGGTAAGTGGATGTATCTTACTCGCGAAATCAAAGGAGGAACCGAACCGCCAGAGGGTTGGGAGAAGTAGTTAATAAAGTTAAAAATCGACCTTTAACAGGTAAGGAGAATTAAAATGCTGTATGATGATTTAAAACAAGACTTGAAAGAGTCTATGAAATCAAAAAATATGGAAAGATTAAATGCCATACGGGTTATTATGGGTGAATTTCCCAGACTTAATAAATTAGCCGGTGAACTTCCTACAGATGATGAAGTATTGAAGATATTAAAAGGTCTTAAGAAGAATGAAGAATTGGTACTGGAAAAATTAAAGAAAACCGAGTCAGTATATCTTAATGTTATAGAAGGTTATCTGCCCAAAATGATGTCAAAAGAAGAAATTAAGGCCTTCATTCTTTCATCAGGTATTAATACAAAAGGTGGCGAAAATATAGGGCAGTTAACAGGCAAGCTGATGAAAGACTTAAAAGGAAAAGCTGAAGGGAGCCTGGTAAAAGAGGTATTAACTGAAATGATGAAAGAGAGTTAATAAGGTGAGTGTGAGGCTCACGATTCATAGTCTTATTGTAGTGTGAGTATTGGTACAACAACAAAAAATCCGATGGATTGTTTTTGAACTAGATGCTATACTTTATATGTAACTATCCTGGAGATAAAAAATGCCTGTTATCGCTCGCTTTTACGGCATTCTGATCAAGATGTATTTTAGCCAAAGTGAACATGGTATTCCACATTTTCATGCTGTTTATGGTGAGTTTAATGGTGTCTTCAATATCGAGACATTAGAAATGATAGAAGGTGACCTGCCGTTACGAGCGCAAAGTCTGGTAAAAGATTGGGCATTGCAATACAGACAGGAGTTGTTGCGTATGTGGCAAACTAACGAATACAAACATCTACCAGGTTTGGAGTAAGAGTATGAAAACTCCTAAAATAAAAACTGTTAATCCAATGAAAAATAAGCAGCTACTGGTGAAATTTGAAAATGGGGTAACTCGAGTCTATGACTGCAAACCTTTATTGGTCAAGGAAATGTTCCGGTTACTTGAGAACGAAGCATTCTTCAAGTCAGTAAAAGTTGATTCAGGTGGGTATGGTATTTCATGGAATGACGATATTGACTTGAGCGAATACGAGATCTGGGTAAACGGAAAGGAGTATCCATTGGCCGCATAAGGGTTATAAAATTTATACAACTAAGGTTAGGGTAAAGGTTAATGGACAAATACGAAATAATTATTTACTGGAGCATTGAAGATAACGCATTTATTTCAGAAGTTCCGGAGTTGCCCGGCTGCATGGCGCATGGAGCAAACCATGAAGTGGCTTTATCTAATATCAAATCTGCTATGGAACTCTGGATTAATACAGCAAAAGAATTCAATGATCCTATTCCTGTTCCAAAAGGTCATCGCCTTGCCTTTGCATAACTTAATGGGAAATACTCATATAATGCAGTTTCACCCATTTTTCCACTGTCTTGTATGGATATGCCTCAAGCCTGCCAAACCCTGGCAGGTTTTTGGCTTTATAATGAACCAATCTAGGGGATGAAATGCCGCATAAAAATCGTGTTATCAGGGTTATCGTATCAAATGAATTGGTTTTCTCCACAACATCTGTAAGGGGTTTTATAAGGGCATGGAAATCCTGATTATCCAGTGATGGCAGCCCTGATGACTCCATTCTGATGGGTTTTTTATCAAGGCAGACCGAACACCTCCCGCAGCCATTATCCAGCCTTTCGCCAAAATAGGCTGAAAGGGTTTTAGCCAGACACTGGTCAGATTCAAAAAGATCAATCATGGTGTGGAGGCGAGCCACATCCTTTTGTTCCTTTTCTATAAACAGGGCTGTAATCTCCCTTGCAGTTCCATCTATATCAAATTTGGGGTTGATGATCTCAAAAACCTCCACAGCGGATGATGGCCTGAGGAGAATCCACCCTTTTTCATGGAAATACTCCAGGGCTGTTAAAACCCGCTCTCTGTTAAAGCCTGATTCGGCAACAATAGTATCTATGTCCACCTTTGCCCATGTCTTGGCAAGCCTGGAATTATCCAATATGGTTTTTACAAACTGTTGTCTTTCACCATTGAAATTAGCATGGATCTGTTCTCCGGGCATCAGATACTGGAATGAATAGTTTTCAAAATAGATATATTTGGGGGAAATAATATTTGCTATCTCAAGATAAACCAGCAGGGTTTTTAATGGCAGCAGCTTGATATCAACCCTCATGCTCAGGGAGTGTTCGCGAACCTCAAACAGGCTTTGCTTAGATTGAGATATTTCCTCAAGCACCTTGCGGATATTCTCAAAACCCGGCGTGTCACCATAGGCAAAATTCTCAAGCACCGGTATGTGGTTTTTATTTCCAAGCAGGCAGCAGAGAGAAGGCATTCCATCCCTGCCTGCCCTGCCTATCTCCTGGCTGTAGCTCTCTATGGATTTTGGCAGGTCATAATGGATCACCTTTCTGATATTCTCCTTATCTATTCCCATTCCAAATGCGATTGTTGCCACGACAATGCCTGTTTCTCCTGTCATAAACCGGGTTTGAACAGCATCCCGCTCCGGATTTTCCATACCGGCATGATATGCCTCTGCCATAAGGCCATGCGCCTTAAGCATCAGGGCTATACGCTCGGCTGTTTTCTGAAGGGTAACATAGACAATTGCAGGGCCATCAGGCCTTTCTGCAAGTATATCGCAAAGCAGGGCCTCCTTTTTTTCTTCTGCCACAGGACGTATTCGTATAAATAAATTTTTCCTGTAAAAACCTGTCTGCACCACATTTTCACGATTGATTGCAAACTTTTCACACATATCGATAACAACCTTTGGCGTTGCCGTGGCTGTGAGCAGCAAAACCTTTTTGATACCATATTCTTTCTGATATATGGGTATCTTCAGATAATCCGGTCTGAAATTGTGGCCCCATTCAGATATACAGTGGGCCTCATCAACAACAAGCAGGGATATGTTCATCTGTTTGAGCTGCGTTCTGAACCTTTCATTCTTGAATCGCTCAACAGCAACCATCAGTATCTTGAGTTGACCTGACCGGGCTGCTGCAAACGTATTACGATAATCCGCATCGCTCATGCCTGAATCAAGTTTTGCAGCGGCAATACCCTTTGACTTTAAAAAATCTATCTGGTCTTTCATCAGGGAGAGAAGCGGTGAGACTACCAGGGTCATGCCCTGTTCAATAAGAGCGGGTAACTGATAACATAGAGATTTCCCTGCGCCTGTCGGGAAGATGGATGCAGCCGACTTACCTGCTATGATGGCCTCTATAACCTCTCGCTGACCGGGTTTAAATCTATCAAAACCAAACACCTTTTTTAATGTATCATCAATTACAGACGTTTTTTCTATCTCACCCATAATGGCTTGCCTCTGTTCATTGATAGTCTTTATATGATTAAATAATATGGACAATTGTTGCTTCAGATAATATAGCCTAATATAAAATATATAAAAAAGGAATTTTTTAAAATGGCCGCCAGTAACTCAATTAGCCAGGAACCCGCATATAAAGATCAGTTTATGATCCTCCTGAAAGACTCCCTTGAACAGAACCGGTTTGTTAAACTGATTCTAGGAAAATACCGGGGAGAGGATTCAGAGCTAAAGAGAATTCTTATACGAAATATTGTTATTAAAGGTGAGCAGCGCCTTTCCCTGGTATATTGCTACAAGACCCGGGATGTTACGAAGAATGAGAGATTAGCCTCAGGCCTGGAAACGGTTTACAGGCTTCTTGGAGACCCCTTCATGAGCGCCCACCTCTTTTCATTAACCGGGGATATCCAGATAGAGTTCAGCCGGAAAGGCAAATGCCGATTAATCAGCAGCAAGGCAACCCATAATGCTGTTCCCTCTGAAAGGCATGACAGGGATAAAAAGCGTTTAATTGACCCTGATAACCCTTTCCTTACAGCACTGGGAATAACAGATGAGGAGCATCGTATCATCCCCTCAATGGCGCGAAAATGGAAACAGATCAATAAGTTTTTAGAGATCTTCCAGCACGCATTTGAGTCATCCAGGATTTCTAAAACAAATGGCGTTCATGTGGTGGACTTCGGGTGTGGAAAGGGATATTTGACATTTGCGATGCACGATCTGCTCCGGAACTCGCTTGATGGTAATGTGCAGGTAACAGGGGTCGAACTGCGGGAAGATCTCGTGCGGTTTTGTAATGAGGCTGCGAAGAGGCTTGCTATAGATAGTTTATCTTTTTATCAGGGTGATGTAAGCAGCTATTCACCGGAGATCATCCACATCATGATTGCGCTGCACGCATGTGACACAGCAACAGATCAGGCGATTTACCTGGGTATCCGCTCTAATGCTGAAATAATCATGTGTGCCCCATGTTGCCACAAGCAGATCAGGGAACAGATTCGCATTCCTGAGGTTATTGAACCCATGCTCAAATTTGGCGTTCATCTTGGGCAGGAGGCGGAAATGGTAACCGATAGTCTGCGCGCCCTCCTCCTTGAGGCAAACGGCTATACTACCCAACTCCTTGAGTTTGTCTCCCTGGAACATACAAGCAAGAACAAGATGCTCCTTGCAATAAAACGCGATACAAATACCGATCGGGCGTATCTGCTTACAAAGATCGAAAAGCTAAAGGATTTTTACGGCATAAGGGAACACTGTCTCGAAACACTGCTGAATACAAAATGATTTTTATTGGAATATCTTGTAAATATTATTCTTTTTATTATTATCTTGCTCTAAATTCGGAATTTCTATAGAGAAATAGGTAACAAAAAATAAAAACAGGAGAATATCAGCATGGAAATCATTGTAAACAAACATGGCAAAGGCAAACTCGCTACAAAGACCTGTTTCAGTGACGAGTTCGGATTTAATGTGGCTTCAGTTATTGTTATGGGTAAAAAGGAATGTATCGTGGTGGATTGTCAGTGGACGCTCGCCAACGCATACAGGGTAACAGCTGAGATAATTGACAGCCAGCTAGAGCTCAAGGCAATCTTTGCCACACATTCTCATCCTGATCACTACTGGGGCATGGGTTACATGCAGCAGGCTTTTCCCAAGGCCAAGTGTTATATGCTGCCTGAAGACCTTAACCTTTACAACCATCAGTATCAGGCAAAACTGGATGAATGGGAACCCATCATGGGTAAAAACAATCTCTGTCGCAAACAGGCCGAAAATATCATTCCTCTGGATACAGGTTATCTTGAGCTTGAGGGGGAGAAGATTGAGGTCTTTGACCATGTAATGGGTGACTACAGGTGGAACTCTGTTGTCTGGATACCATCCATTAAAACCATGTATGGAAGCGATGTACTCTTTAATCAGGCACACCCCTTCACATGCGAGGTAACAGCCCCGCAGCGCGCACAATGGATAGCTGATATAGAAAAGATGGAAAAATACGGGGCAGAGGTAGTTATACCCGGCCACCAGAAAGAGGGCTGCCTGTTTGACGGCAGCGCCTACAAGTATACAAAGGATTATTTGATCGCTACTGAGGAAGAGCTTGCCAACACAAAGGATGCTGCTTCATTCTTTTATAATATGGTAAAACGTTTCCCCGGCTCAAGCCTGATCATGTATTCAAACGAGATGAATGCTGAGGTCTGGAAAGGCGGCAGGCCCTGGGACTGGGTCCTTGATACTGTAGAGACACCGGCCATTAATCCGCTTAAGGGTTAATAGTTTTTAAATTCTTGAACCCTGCAATGTCATAAACATTTGCAGCAATGAGAATGCTTGATAAAAAAACCCGCAGGTTTTAGCCTGCGGGTTTTTTTATCAAATGCAGTAAATCAGATTAAGGTTTAATCTATTTTCGGCATACCTTTCATTTCCATATAACCCATTGTCTGGTATTTCCCATTAAAATAGGGAGACAACTGAAGGGCGCTGAACATCATGGGTTTGGTCAGCCTCTTGATATCGCAGGGGTTATGCTCCAGCCCGGCAGGGATATAAAGGACCGTTGCCTTGGTGATAACATGTCTTTCATACTCCGGCCCCATGAAGTACTCGATCTCTCCATCAAATGAGCCAACAAGGTCTGGCAGTTCCGCCCCCAGGAAAAACAGGTATTCATCTGTATCATGATGATGTGATTCAAGCTCAAGCCTGTAGGGCTTTGTAAACATCTGCCACCCCATGTTTATCTTTGCGCCGGGGAGATCACTGTCACCCCTGAAATATGCCTGGGGACCTGCCACTACATCAGTAATGGTATTCTCCCTGAGCCTTGTGCTGAACAGATGATCATACTTTGTGCCATTTGTACCCGTTGGCCAGGGCGGGGGATTTCTAAAAAATGGGGAATCTTTTTTCTTTGCCTCCTGCGCTTCGGCTATTACCGGGGCGCCCAGTTGAATCAGGGCGCTCGCTATTGCTGCACCGGCAGCCCCTGCGGTAACTCCCTTGAAAAAATCTCTTCTGCCTTCATCCACTTCATTCACTTTTTTTGAACTCATGCTTTTCTCCTTTCAAAAGGTATGGTTTTGTTGGTTTATATGCACTCTTTTACCGGTAATTCTCCATCTATGCAAGAAGTTCCTGAAAATAACTTAAACTATTATGGCAGACACAAAAATAATGATAGGGGTAAAATGATGAGGAGGACTCTATATTCAGGGCAAGCTTATCTGAGCTACCTTGTCTTAAAATATTTTGCCGAGTCGATCAGTTCATTCAGGTTTTGGCGAAGCATGGTAATTTTATAAGTATCAGGCCCATTTTTAATAATATTTTCCAGTAGCCACTGTTCATAATCATTCAGCGCTGTTAATGCAGTCTCCCCTTTTTCCTGTATGTTCTTTATCTTCTCACTTATTACATCAAACATCTCATTGATAACATCAGCTTCCTGAAGCAGAAAATCGCCTTTCCTGAGTCTTATCCTGTTATCAAGGTTTCCATTGCATACATCCCTGAATATTAGGTCAAACCTGTAAAGCGGGCCAATAAAGCGGCTGAAGGTTCTTATTGAATGGAGCCCTATAACACATATAAGTGCAATAATTACCGGCCACACACGATAATGGAGCATCAGTATATTTTCCGCTGCAACAGCGCGTACCTCTATACTTAAACTCTGATCATTCATGCGTATGATATCAGGGACAAATAAAACTGAAATCAGCACTCCGGTGATAATGATGATGTAGATCAGTATTAAGGCAAGAAGCCTGTACTGGTGTGATTTATTAATAATCCTGTAGGGATTTCTTTTATACTTTTGTGTCATGGCGCCCCCGTTGCAGAGCCGGGTATTGGAAAGGTGATGGTAAATTTTGTTCCCCTTCCAACCTCACTCTCAAGCCCTATTGTTGCCTTGTGGTGGTGAAGTATAGCCTGAATAACAGCCATTCCCAAACCGGTACCCTTGTCTGGTGATTTTGTAGTAAAAAAAGGATCAAAGATACGTTCATGCAGTTCTTTGGGAATGCCGCACCCGTTATCTTCGATTGACAGGTAAACATTATCTGCTGATGAGCATGTACTGATAACTACCCTGCGATTATCAGGTTCATTCCCTTCAAGCGCATGGATGGCATTCACTAAAAGGTTAGAGACAACCTGCTGCAGCTCCTGACCGTCACCAGTTATAAAAGGAAGATTCTCCTCAATCCTTATGACGCATTCAACCTTTTTCATTAGAAGCTCATGTTCCATCAGTTCATATATCTGCCTTACAGTATCATTTATAGAGACCTTCTCTTTGATCCTTTTTGATTGTGATGAGAAGGATCTGAACCTTTCAAGAATAGAGTTAAGCCTTTCCACTGCCTTAAGAACATTTGTCAATCTATCCTTTCTATTATTTTCATCCTGCACCTCAAGCAAAGCAAGTTCTATATTTCCATATATCGCTGTGAGAGGTTGTTTTATTTCATGCATAATGCCGGCAGCCATCTGCCCCATAGTACTTAACCTGGCTGCCCTTGTAAGAAGCTCCTGCCCGGCCTTTAATCTGGCGCTCATCTCATTAAAATCATTGCCAAGGCTCTCAAACTCATCCCCGCTTTTTATAATAACCCTGTGACCCAAAGAATCTTCGGATATCTTTCTGGTTGCCTTTTTCAGTATCTCTATGGGCACTGTAACTTTCCTGATAAGATTGATGCTTAAAAATATTACCAGCCCCAGTGTGCAGGCTATGGTCAAGATGTAAAAATATCTGGATTTAAGCATGGGGGCAAGGGCATCTGATCTTAATTCACTCAGGACTATTATCCATTCCTGTACATAGAAGTTTGGTTTAAGAAACAGTGATGAATAACCTGCAAGATAGTCATTGCCATTATTCTGCCACTGGAACTGGCCTGATGTTGATTCAAGCAGATCCTTTATGATTTGTTGAGAAATAGATGGAATTTTTTTCATTGAATTGAGTAATAAAAAATTTGACCTGTCGATTACATATATTTCGGTCAGAGGCGGTTTTCTATCAATAACCTCCTGGATATATGCATGGTTTATTTTTCCAATCAGGAGATTGGGTTCAACTGCATTACTCTTAACAGCAATGCACATTAACAGATCATAAGATGTATTTTCATATCCCTGAATAGAGAGAAGTGTCTTACCAGACTCAAGATGGCCCAATTCTTCATTTGTTAGTTTTACAGGGCTCTTAATAGTTCCATAGATGTTTTTGATTTTTCCATCATGAAGCAGGGCAAGCGCATTAAATCTACCCTCTACCCTTTCAAAGGAAAGGCTGTCCCAATTGGCGTTCAGACCATCAGGGTTTGCGGAGTAGTAACCTGTAAGAAAACTTAATTCAGACCTGAGAAACTCAAGTTTTTCATATAAAGATGTGGCCAGCGATTTGCTCTCTTTTTGCAGTGCTTCGCTGCGCTGGTTAACAAGACTATTCCTGACATGGATGAAGGATAGAATAGCAAAGACTGAAACAGGCAGTATTGCACAGATAAGAAAAAGGATAAAAATACGTCGCGCTACCCTGGTTTTAAAAGAATTTATCGCTATCGCCATAGTCACCCTGCCGTAATCACAATATCTGTGTAAAAAATGGATAAATTGTTATCTTGAACATTTCAGTAACTCTTTATCATTAATAATCTGAAGCAGCACCAACATAACTCCCGTTATTTGCCCTGATAATATCATCCCGGCTCGCCTTTGCTGTAAGAGGCGTCTGGCTTTTACCATCTTTTCCCATGCTGTAAAGGTCAAAGTCCTCATTTAACGGCACAAGGTTATGATCCTTTCTTTTTTTCCCATTACCTTTCCCTTTTATAGTTTCAAAATTAAGGTATTGATATGGGTTACCCCAGGGGTCCTTCATATCCCCTTTGCCCATCTCTTCAAGGGTTAAAGGCAGGGCACCATGATCACTCTGCCAGTCAGAGATATCTCTTTGTAAAAGTTTGATATCAGATATGGCTACAGTTATTTTTGCCTTTTCAACAAATGATATATAAGCAGGAATGGCTATGCCTGCAAGAATCCCTGTTATAGCTATAACAACCATCAGTTCAATAAGGGTAAATCCCTGTGAAAAAAGATATCTGAAACCTTTTGAAGAGCTGCCCTGTACTTCCCCCTTGTGAACACAGAAAGGTCTCATTTTTAAAAATCTTTTCATATCTGAATCTGTTTTTCACTCTTTAATATTAATGCAATCCCAAAAAGACAAAAGACAAAAAATAAAAGGTCTATGTCTTCTATTATATCGGTATTTGAAAATTAATCTTAAATAGAGTTCTTCTGGATATACAAGGTTTAAACTAAGAAATAACTACCCCGCCCCAAACAGGCGGGGTATATAATAAATCGTTACATTAAGGTAAACAAAGGATAATATACCTTTTCATGATCAAACCAAGGCTTATTCTGTATCCATACCCCAGTTTTTAAACATCTCTTTGTAAAAATCAGGGAGAGGAAAATCAGTTTCCATAAACATTTGGTGATCACGGTATGAGAATGGGCCATGTTCATTCTGCCTTATACCGGCCATCATCTCAGCCATTTTTACTTTTGGTATAGAAAATATCAGGTCCCCTTCATCTGTAAGGGCGCGCTGGTATTCACCGGGGTCAGGAAGGACGATATAGTATTTTCCCTCCTTTATCGGGTTTACAACAGACCATCCGCATGATGGCGGGAAAAAGTGATGGCTGACCTCAGGCACATCAGATATTTTCAGGGATAAAAGCAGCCCGCGCAGTTGAGCGGGTTTGGCATAAACGAGCACAACATCCGGCACAAAATCGGCCCTGCTCAATGGGGCAGTAACAATACCGATATATTTGCCATATTCAAAGCTGTCATATGGGTGAGACCACTGATTAACCGATGCAGGTTTTTCAACCAGCCCGTATGCCATAACAGCGGTCGGGCACCAGTTATCCTCCTTAAGCATAGCTAAAGTGACCTTATCCCTCCTTGACATGGAAACAGCCTGGCACTGGGTAAGATGATACCCGCGGTCTTTCTTCGGCCTGACTGCATCTTTTGGTATCTCTTCTTCCTTTGACACCATCTTTACTGCCACAGGGGATGTGCGCAGAATTAACACCCGTTCAAGGTCTTCTGCATTTCTTTTGTTTATCTCCGCTGTGCCTGCCGGTTGATCATTATTTTTTACCTGTGCCTGTTCACTATTAGTTGCAGCCCCTGCAAGGCTGTAAGCACCAATAGCCGCTGCACCAAGCCCAAGCCCCAGCACCTCGCGTCTTGAAAACCTGCTACCCATTTAAGAATCCTCCTTTATCTATTATGGAAAAATAATCCTGCCTGAAATAGCTTTTTAACACCTTTGGAAATAGATGTACATCATATAGTCTATAGGCGACAGCGGGTTATACCTGTCCAAAAAGAGGTGGTATTTAAGATGCCACCCTGTCATTAGTAAAATAAGTTAAATAATACATTAAACCTATCATAAATATTTTTTTGATTTTATTTGACACTCAAGGCGTATCTTTTTATATTTACATAATTAAGATAGAATTCTTTCCAAAATCCATATTTTCATCATCTAATTCGGAGAATATTATGTCAGCTATTATTCGAACCTTTACCATGCTGTTAGCTTTATTAAGCCTCTTATTTTCCTGTAATCCGAACAATAAACCGGATAATTCCAGTAAAGATCAATCTGAGACTACAGCAACAGATTCAGCTCCGGAAAAGAGCCAGCCAAATATCCTGTTTATTCTGGCAGATGACCTGGGCTTCAGTGATCTGAGTGCGCTTGGAGGTGAAATCCCTACCCCGAATCTGGATACCCTTGCAAAAGGCGGTATGCTGCTGACAAATTTCTACTCAGGCCAGA
>JAAZBV010000068.1 GCA_012513605.1 Desulfatiglans sp.
AATTCAAGGGGGTAGGTCTTCACTACAACGGGTTTTCACACCCCTCTCTAATAATTACAGTTACTTATACCCCGAAAAATCGTCATTTTTACTAAAACACTAATCGAATAGCGAAAGTCGGGCTAAATTAATGGTTGGGTTATTTTTTTCGTTTGATAGAAATGCTGCCATTTTTAATCCCCTCTCGTGGGTCGCCAAGGGGATAAAAAAACCCCGCGACCACACAACAAATGAATGTCTGCGTTCGCGAGGATTATTGTTTATCAGGGGGGTAAATCTGTAATACTTAGGTTCTCCCGCAGCCGTTTAAAACCCTGAATGGCTATTCAATTTTAGATATTATGTGATCAGTTAGGAAATTTTGTCAAACTAAAAAAAGGTAAAAAAATAATTATCCTGATTTTTTTCTTCAGTATACCTATTATTATTTTTCTAATTTAATAATTTTAACCTTCGCCTGTTTTTTTAATCTCAGGTTTTTTTCAAAGGCAGTCACTGCTGCCTTAAGACTATCTGGTGCAAGGTGGGAGTATCTCTCTGTCAGTGCGATACTCTTATGACCCATAAGCTGTTGGACTGTGTATAGCGGGGTGCCCTGCTGAACAAGCCAACTGGCGTAGGTATGGCGCAAATTATGGAAGGTAAATCTTTGTCTCCGGTCGGTGATCCCTTCATTAAATCCAAGTTCATCAATGACTCGCTCAAATGTTTTAGAGATCTGTCGTATTGTATCGCCTGCATTGCTTGTAAAAACCAGATCATTAAAAAAATTGTTTTGCGACTTTATTTTTTCAAACATAGCTTTCACTTCACTGGTCATAAATGCTGGTCTTGATCCGGATTTTGCATCCTTAATATTAATAATCCCCTCTTCCAAATTTAAATCGACCCATTTTAATTTGAATATTTCGCTTGCCCTCATGCCGGTATGTAATGATAAAAGCGATATATGATAAACCTGTGTTGATTTTTCTTTAAGTTTTTCCAAGAGTATGTCGGCCTGTTCATGGGTAAAAAAAGTCGTTCGCTTATTATCATATTTCGGCTTCTTTACTTGCTTTGTTGGTGAATCCCTGTCAGTGAGTCCGTCCCGTTTTGCCTGATTCCAGATCTGCCGGGCAGTGGAGAATACATACTCTATAGAACGAGGTGCCTTCTTTAAATCTGTCATAGCCTTTTTTATCTTTTCAATATGAAGGGGAAATATATCTTTAAAGGGCATATTGCCAATATAGGGTTTTATCCATTTGGTAAAAAGAATCTTTTCGGCATGTACGCTACCAGGTGCTTTGTTTCCCAGTAAAGGCAAATAACTATTATTGTAAAATTCACTAAAAGTTACAGATTCCTTCTCAGACTGTTTTTTTAAAGTTTCTCTCTTTTCACGCTGCACATTTTCGACTTCTCTTTTTTCAGAAAGAGTTTGAGGCCCCTGACCTGTTCGGTGCGATTCCTTAAGTTTAGCCAATTCACCAGCGGCTTTTTCTACTGTCCATCCCTGTGATGCCCAGCCCAGCCCCTCATCGTGGCGTTTGCCATTTGCCCAGAAATAAATGGCAAAATATTTGTCATATTGTATTCCGTGTTTCCGCGTGTTATGAATGCGGTACCTGACCCCGGGGTGTTTTGTTTTGTTATATTGTTGAGCCATTGATAACCTCAATTTTTGGTACACGGTTGATGCGTGTACAAGAGTATAAAATTATTTATTAATCAATTTCCCTGAATCTGTACACGGATAGTACACGTTTTCAAGGTTAAAGTAAAGGAAATAGTATGATGTTAAATGAAAGTTAAAAATGATTTATCTTATTGATTTACTTACTATATAATGTATTTAAGTGATGTTATCTGAAACTATATGAAAGTGGGCAAAAATTGACTCTTAATCAATTGGTCGAGTGTTCGAGTCACTCCAGGCCCACCAGAATTCATATATAAAGGGTTTCAGATCTTCTGAAGCCCTTTTTTATTTAGCTCAAAAAAGGAGCATCATGAAAGCCTGGTCTATTAATTCAAGAGATATCCTTATATTAACGGCTTGTATACTTGTAATATTGTTTTACTCCTCTCCTGTTAAATCAGAGCAAGAGTTTTTTTCCCAGGGGGAAAAGATAACCTTTGAGGTAAGGTGGTCGTTTGTTGTTGCAGGTGAGGCCACACTTGAGGTTATGCCAGTTGAAGACCTTAATGGAGCCCCAGCCCTTCATTTTGTCTATACCGCAAAGACCACCCCTTTTGTTGATGCCTTTTACAAGGTACGTGACAGGATAGAATCATGGACTGACAAAAATCTAACCCGTTCGTTTCTGTACAGAAAAAGGCATGAAGGAAAATCAGTAAAAGAGATATTAGTTCAGTTTGACTGGAATAAGCTTGAGGCCAGGCAAATAAAAAATGCAAATATAACAGATACTGTTTCAATTGAAGGGAACACCTTTGACCCCCTTTCAGTATTCTATGCATTCAGGGTTGGAAAGCCTGATGAACATAACTGTATTAAGATAAATCTTACTGACGGCAAAAAGGTGATCAGGGCAAACGCAAAACTGCTTGGGAAGCAGAAGGTTACCATTGCGGAAAAGAGTTATGATACCATACTGGTTGAGCCTGAAATAGAGGGTATAAGCGGGGTATTTCAGAAAACAAAAAATTCCAGGATGCAGATATGGATTACAGATGATAATAAAAGGATACCTGTAAGGATAAAAAGCAGGGTAACTGTCGGGAGTTTTATTGCAGACCTTATCTCATATTCACCGGGCGGGAAAACCTCAGGGCCAAATATACAGGGACAGTAAAAACAGTAAACAGCGGCGCCTCTTCAGACCCATAAAACAAATTTAA
>JAAZBV010000069.1 GCA_012513605.1 Desulfatiglans sp.
CAAAGGGAATAGTTATCGTCTTAGAAAGAATAATGAAAAGGAGGCAATAAAATCAGATCAAATTGAAATGTAAAGTGGCTCAGTTTTCACGACCGAAAATGGCTCACTTTTTAACGACCATTGACAACTGATTCTCTGTGGCTGCTGCCCGATGGAATACCTGTGTATGCCTCACCAATTTGATCTACAAGAATTCCATTTCTGCGGGGTTTATCAGTTTGATGTATTGCAAGCCCAATCCCTGTTGTCATAGTTTTAAAATGGAAGCTGGCATCTACAATAATTGTTTGCCTGAGAGACATAAAAAAATCCTTTTATTTTTAATATCCTGTTGAACAGCCAGACTGCCAAGCGTCTCATTGGTGATATGATTTCAAAAATGAGATGGTTAATTTAAATAAATTTCGGAAAGGCATAAAAGCATAGGCACCCTAATCCACCCTTCCCCATTAAATTTCTTTTTTTGATATTTATAAAAGAAGGATGTAAACGGTTAATAAGCTACAGAAATATTTTTAAAATACCATTTATTAAAATTTAGTTTACTTCTACTATCTTCAAAAATACTATTCTTATTTATAATTTGTAGATCAATTTTATCAGGTAAATCTCCCCTTGTTTTAATCTGATTTTCTTGTATTGAATTTCCCGGTATATAAAAAACATGCAATTGTCTTCTACTAACATCATTAAGTAATAACCACCAATTCTGAGTTAAACACTTTTTTGATGGATTTGCCCAAAACTTAAGATTTGATGCGTTTTCCGACGAAAAAGTAATAAAACCATTAACATTGATTCCATTTTGTTTGCATAAATTGATTGCATCACTTTTCGATAAGGATTGTGCATGTGTACCGGTAATATCATTATTAGTTATAGGTTGTTTACTTATACTTTCTTGAATAGCACTATTCACTTGGGAAATATTGATATTAAAGGATTTTGTAGCTTCATCAAATTCTTCTTTTGTATATCTGCTTAAGAAATGTTTCGCAAGTAAATCCCAAATTAAATCTTTTAACAGTTCTTTTTTAATCACTTGAATATTTTCAAATTTTTCCTTTTTTTGTTGTATAAACTTTTTTATAGATTCTTTATTGAAATTATGTTTACTAAAAAGCTCAACAAATTTGATGCCGTCAGGATTATCCGGTAGAAACTCTATCTCTATTTTATTCTGTTCTTCATCATTTTTATGATAATTATAATCAAATATATGAATTTTATTACATATTAATATTCCTAAATCATTATTCAACTGTTTCAGGTAACTAAAAAGTTGCTTTATCATGCTGTTATTTATGAACATGCAACCTTGTTTTAATTCGATGATAAATAAATCAGTTTCATGATTCCTAATAATTATATCTGTAATAACCCTTTCAGTTGAGCCAATTTGGATATTTCGCTGCCTATCAATTTCATTTTCTAGGCGACTATATCCAAATAATTCAGAAAAAATACTCTCCCATATGCTTTGTATTTTTTGTTCTGGTGAATTGTAATTCTTAACATAATAATCACAGAGTAAATTCCACTTTTCATTTGATGTCATAATATTTCCTTCAACAACGAATTATTTGTCCTATTACCGCCCGCGTAGCTTGAACCTGACATTGCCTCACCAGTTCCGGATATCTTTACTTTGGAGATATAATACAAAGAGATGAGCCGGAAATCTTTAATTTTATATGGTTGATTTTTTAAAAGAAACGAAGGGATAATACTCATTTAAAATGTAATTATCAATAATAAATAATATGTTGAAGTCTGATAACTATCCGGGTGATTCCTGGTGAATTGGGGATTCACTTAAGGATTAAAATGGATGCCCGACTTCTCGGACATGACGACATATTGTTCTTTTTCTTTTAAGCAAATAAATTATAATGCCACTTATGTGGACATTAAGGAGGCTAAACATGAAAAAATCATTCGGGGCTAAAACGCTTATATTCCCCACGCCTGTATGGTGTGTGGGCACATACGATGCCAGGGGTATAGCAAATATTATGACCATTGCATGGGGCGGTATATGCTGCTCCGAGCCTCCATGTGTGAGTATTTCCATTCGTAAGGCCACATACACCTATGGCAATATCATTGAACGAAATGCATTTACCTTAAGCGTGCCCCCTCAAAAACAGGCGGCTATAGCTGATTACTTTGGCATGGCATCGGGTAGAAATGAAAACAAATTTGAAAAGGCTGGTATTACACCTGTAAAGGCGGCCTTGGTTAATGCCCCATACCCTGAAGAGTTTCCCATGTCGCTTGAATGTGCGCTTATGCAGTACCATGACTTGGGGCTCCATACCCTGTTCGTGGGGAAAATCCTTGATGTCAAGGTGGATGAGGCGGTTTTAAATGAGAAAGGAGAACCGGATATAAACAAGGTTGATCCCTTTGTCTTTACACCCTTTAGCGGCGGGTATTATGGTATTGGTAATTTTGTCGGCAAGGCCTTTGGCATTGGCAGGGAGTTATGCTGATAATATGTCGCCCCGATGGGGCTGAAAAAAAGATGCACATATAGTGCTATTAATATACCGCACCTATGGTGCTTTTATTGTCTGCACATAGAGATCAGAAATTTGTTTTCAAACCCCAAAGGGGTGGCATGTTAATAGAAAAATACTGTTTTTAAGTAACTATACCTACAAATTCTTGTGAGGATCCTTGATACAAGATCATTTTATATCCCCATCAGATTTTCCCAGCGCCTTTCTAATGGTTTTTGACAGGTCAGACAGGATAAATGGCTTCATCAGAAAGCCTTTTATATTAAGTTCATCTGCCCTTTTATCAGTAATCCGGTCGCTGAAACCTGTGCAGAGAACTACCGGGATATCATTATGGATGGCATGGAGTTCATTTATCAGTTCAAGCCCTGACATAAATGGCATTTCAATATCACTTAATACAAGATCAAATTCCATATGCCTTGCCTTGAATGCCTTAAGCGCAGCCTGGCTTTCGCTGAATGCTGTAACCCTGTAGCCAAGTTTTTTCAGCATCTCAACGGCCATCTCCATGAAAGTGGCCTCATCATCAACAAAAAGGATGTGTTCCTTCTCAGTTTTAATAACCGCACTGTCGTACAATTCCTTTCCATCACCAGCATGACAAACAGGGAAAAACAGACTGAATGTGGCGCCATCTCCATATGTGCTTTTGACTGTGATTCGACCTCCCGAGTTTTTTACTATATTTTGCACTACAGAGAGGCCCAGACCTGTGCCCCCTTCCTCCTTTCTGGTCGTAAAGTAGGGGGTAAATATCTCCTCCAGGTCATCTGCCTTTATACCGCTCCCATTATCCATTACCTCCAGCTTCTGATATCTTCCAGGAGCAAGCCCCTTCAACTCCGGCTCTTCGGGATTATCAATGATTACATCAGATAACCGCACCTCAATAATCCCCTCTTTCTCTTTTATTGCATGGCTTGCGTTCGTACAGAGGTTTATCAGCACCTGATATATCTGGGTCGGATTAGCCATAACCGGTGACTTACTCTCGATCTTTTGTATTATCTCTATACCGGGAGGCAGGGAGGATTTGATAAGCTTGAGCACCTCCTGGGCTATAGCGCTTACCTTGATCGGCCTTTTTTCCATGCCGGCCTGCCTGCTGAATGTGAGTATCTGGTTAATAAGCTCCTTTGCCCTGTTGCATGCCACCTGTATCTGTTCAATATTTTTATTGTTCGGGATATTTTCACTGCTGTCTAAAAGCGCCAGTTCAGCATGGGCCATTATTGCCATGAGGATATTATTAAAGTCATGGGCTATGCCTCCTGCAAGGCTGCCTAATGCCTCCATCTTTTGCGACTGGGCTATCTGCCTCTCGTAACTGTAAAGCCTCTGTTCAGCATACTTACGCTCCCTGATTTCATACTCAAGCCTCTTATTTGCCTCTTCAAGCTGAAAGAGTTTATCCTCAAGTTTGTGAACAAGGGCCTGATTATAAAGTCTGAGATAGACCTCTTCCTGAGGTGATTCCAGCTCTTTATCAGGGTGTGCGCCGGTTTTGTTCCTGTTCATCAGCTCTTTCGTGATCCTGATCAGTTCAATGGTATCAAGAGGTTTTTTAATAAACCGGTCAGCCCCAAGGCTTAATGCAAACTGTTCGTCTTCAGGTTCTGTATAGGTGGCAGTATAGAAGACAAATGGGATATTTTTGAGGGTTTCATCCTTGCGCCACTCGCGGCACAGGGCAAAACCATCCATAACGGGCATGAGGATATCAGAAATAAGCAGGTCTGGCGGGTTGGCGCGCCCCTTTTCAAGCGCCTCTTTTCCATTTGATGCTGTCTCAACTTCAAAGCCGTTTCCTGCAAAAAGTATCTCAGCCATATAAATGTTCTGCTTATTGTCATCCACAACCAGTATTCTTTCCATGATAAAGACCTTTCAAATTCGCAGTTTATTACAAATATTTTTTTATCTCATCAACAAAGGTGTTGGGGTTGATAGGTTTTTCTATATACCCGGTACACCCGGCTGCTATGGCCTTTTCCTTGTCGCCAACCATTGCATAGGAGGTAACAGCTATTATAGGCACCTCTTTTAACCCTGCCGACTTTCTGAGGTTTCTAGCCACCTCATAACCGTCCATGCGGGGTAACTGGATATCAAGGAGTATGAGATCAGGTATTTCCCGGCATGCAATCTCTATCCCATCATGCCCATCCATTGCCTTTATCACCCTGAAGCCATTTTTTTCAAGTATGAAATTCATCAGGTACATGTTCTGTTCATTATCCTCAATAACAAGCACGGTTTCTGACATGATTATTTCTCCCTTAAAGGTAGCATAAATGAAAATTTGGCGCCCCTGCCAGGGCCGTCACTGCTGGCTCTGATCTCGCCACCAAGCAGCCCGATAAGTTTTTTACAGATCGACAGACCAAGCCCGGTGCCTTCATATTTCCGGGAAAGGCCTGTTTCGATTTGCTGAAATGCCCTGAAAAGCTTATCCATATCTTCAGCAGCAATTCCAATGCCTGTATCAATGACCTCTGTTAATATATTCCTGTCGTCAACCCTGCACATTATCTTTACACCGCCTCTCTCTGTAAATTTAATGGAGTTGTTAACAAGATTGAGCAAAATCTGTTCAACACGTCGCCTGTCGCTCATTATAATTGGGATAGATTCGGATACTACACCTTCAAGCTGAAGCCCTTTTTTTAAGGCCATTTGTGAAACTGTTTTTATCACCTGGTTGATAACACCGGCCATATCCACCTGTTCAGATGCCACATTAAGCTGCCCTGCCTCTATCTTTGAAAGGTCAAGCACATCATTAATAAGGCTTAAGAGATGCTGTGCGCTTTCCTGAACCATATTAAGCTGTTTTGCCTGTTCATCATTCAGGGGGCCGACAAGTTTCTGGAGAATAATGCCTGTAAACCCGATTATGGAATTAAGAGGAGTGCGCAGCTCATGAGACATGGAGGCGAGGAAAGCGGATTTAAGCCTGTCCGCCTCTTCTGCCCGATCCTTTGCGATGGCAAGCTCTTTTGTGCGCTCCGCCACCTTTATCTCAAGAAGGTCATAGGCCCTTTTTAGCTCCTCCTGCGCCCGTTTTCGTTCGGTAATATCCCTTATAATAACAAGGTCTGCCGGTTTATCCTCATATGTTATTCTGCCAGCGTTTACCTCAGCATATATCTCCTGACCATCCTTCCTTAAAAGGATTGTCTCATATATGTTGTAAAGCAAATCACCTGTCAGCCTGCGGTTGTAAAAGTCTACGATATTTTCCTTTGCATTAGGGTGAAGGTATGCAGAAAAGGGCTGACCTACAAAATCTTTCTTGTCCTGTCCTGATAACTCAATAATACTTGGATTTGCATATCTAATGATCCCATCCTGCAGGATGATAATGCCATCATTTGCCCTTTCAACTACATTGCGGTATTTCAGTTCGCTTTCCCTCAGGGCGGTTTCCGCCTCCATGCGCTCTTTGATCTCCTTTTGTATGCGTGCGACCTGCATGGCGTTTGACACGGCAAGGCCAATGGTCTTCCCGATAGACATGAGTGTTTCCTTTTCAAGCTCATCTATTGTAAACCTTGTTTTATGGATCAGATTCATTGCCCCCAGTACCTCATCCCTTGCAAGTATGGGGACTGAATAAATACTAACCATGTTTTCCTGCATGAGGGCATCTTTTACGCCATTTTCTACCCTTTGATCCGAGGCAATATCGGTTGAAAAGAGCACCAGTTTTTCTTTAACAGTCCTGCCCGTGAGAGATCCATCAAGGGGAAGTATTGCAGCCTTTTTAAGTGTGTTTTCAGTGAAGCCCTCAGAGTAAAGCAGGTCGAGTTCTCTTTTTTTATTGTTAAGCATAAAAAAGGCCACGGCTGTGGATTTACTGTAGTCCATCATTGCCTTTACAGCACGCTCAGCTACAGTGTTGATATCAAGGGTGCTGTAGACTATATCTGCTATCCTGTTTATTGCAGTCAACTGGGTCTGCTTTATTTTTATTTTGTTAAACATCTGGTTAAAGGCATCAACAAGCTGACCTATTGCATCCTTGCCATCATATTGAAGTGAGTAATCAAACTTACCCTTTCCTGCGAGTTCTGCATGTGCGGCCAGGTTATGTATCGGGGCGCTGATCTTTTTTGAGGCTATGAGGGCCAGGGCAATGCCCGCAATAACCGCAATAATACTTATGGTAATGATTCTTTGTTTGAAAGATAATAATTTCCTGTGAGCTTCATCAAAAGAAAAAGCTATATGGAGGGTAGCATATTGTTTGCCGTCTATAATAACAGACGCTGATTTTATGTATTGAAATTCATTTTTCTTTGAACCTGATTCCAAAAGGTTGCTGTCGCTTATATCCAGAGCATATCGCATCTTTTCAGGTAATTCTGAAAGCAGATCGCCATCAAAGGCATGATCGGAATGCGCAAGAACCCGGTTATCTGCGCTATCAACGATCAGGGCATAACTCACCTCATCAATCTTGCTGAGCCCATTCACAAAATTATCAAGCAACTCTTTATTATAGATGACAAAGCCATGAGACATAGAAAGACGCGTCAGATTAACCAGGTCGTCTGCCCTTCTCTTATCTTCTCTTTGCATGACCTTTTCAAATGACCCGATAAGTATTACGATTATGATAGTAATTACAAGCATGACAGGGAGCACAGAGGGGAGCATTAGCTTGTACCAGAGTCCACGGTCTTTAAATATTATCCTTAATAATTTCATCGCTCTGTTTCCTCTAAGATGACATCATGCATTTCAACCATGCCGGACAGGGATGGATGAAAATTTTTCACATTTGATGTGACCGCATAAAATTCAGCAGGGCCATATCCGAATATCATGGGTGCCCCATCAAAGATTATCCTCTGTACTCTTTCAAAATATTCCTTCCTGAGAGAGGGTGACATGGTTTTCTGAACCTTCTCCATTATCATGTCCAGTTCGTCTGAGATAAACCCGGAATAATTTGCTGACCCCCTGCCTGTTAATTTGGGATCTATTATATCGACCGGGTCAAGGGTGGAGTTACCCCATGACCCTGCAAAGATATCCCAGGGGGCATTAGCGCCAATCATGTCAGGCCTTGCATCCCTTACAACCTTGACCCTGTTTTTAATACCCAGTTTTGTGAGATATAAAGATATACCATCGGCAAAGAGGAGTTCACTTTGATTCGTGTATATCAATATTGTTTGCCCGTATGGAAAGTTTGCCTCGATAAGGAGCCTTTTTGCAGTCTGAGGGTCATAAGTATATGCCGCAAGCCCGGGATCAAAACCGGTTGTGTTCGGTAGAAAAATGGTTGAGAGCCTCTGACCCTTTCCCATGAATTTCTGTTTTATTATGGTCTCCACATCAACCGCATGGTTCAGGGCGCGCCTCACCCTTTCATCTTTTAAGTAAGGACGGGAGAGGTTTAACTCCGCAAAAACAGACCTTGTAGCCGGGATACTTTGTATTGCAACATCCTTTGACATCCTGACCACAGGAATCAGGTCTGATGGTATGTTAAATATTATGTTGCAATCCCCCTTTTTCAGCATTGAAATCTGCTCAATGTATGAAGGGACTACCCTGAAAACAAGATGTTTTACCGGGGCAGCCTGCACAGGAGGAAGTTCCGGAGGGCCGCCGTAATAATCATTAAAGGATTCAAGAATGATCTCAACCCCCTTTTTTCTGCCTGCAAATTTATATGGCCCTGTGCCTATGGGCTTTTCATTGAATCCTTCATAACCAGCCTCTTTCATATGTTTTTCAGGAACGATCTCCTGTAATGAAAGCATAAGCGGGAGGTTAGGCCATGGATAGGCTGTTTTTATCACGACAGTGTAGTCACCCATTGCGTGTACCTCTTTTACCGGTACAAAGAGCCCTTTTCTCGGGGAGGAGGGAAATCCTGTGAAGGATGGGTTAATGACACGGTTTAATGTAAAGACAACATCAGATGCCGTAAGGTTGTCACCGTTATGGAACCTTACACCCTTACGCAGTGTAAACTCCCATTCCGTGTCGCTTGTATTCCTCCATCCGCTTGCGAGCTGAGGGACTACCCTGTTGTTTACGTCCCTTGCAGTGAGGCTGTCAAAGATATTTTTCAATACAATCTGGGTGTTCCTGCTGCGATGGCTTACAGGGTCCATTGACTCCACATCCTCCTGGATGCAGATCACCAGGCGGTTATTTTTATCGACTGTGTCAGGAGCTTCTGTTGCATATGCTGTTAATGATATGAGAAAGAAAAGGCATTCAAGGAAGAGAATGCTCAAGCACTGCTCCCCTATTCTATATGTTTCTCTCCCCCTTAAACGTAAGGCAACCCTGACAAGCATGAAAGCCTCTAACCTAGATAGTAAAACTTATACGGGTATGGAACAATTCTGGTAAACAATTACCTGCCATTAAATTATAAGCTGAAATAATTGCTTAACCAAGATTTGGAAGAGATTATAAAATTCTGTATAAATTATGTCAATTCATGAAAACAGGCAAAGTGTAAAAACCTTGATGGGGCATTCACCTGTCTTGACATTAAAACCCAAATAGGAAATTATACCTCCTCTTTAATAACTAAAAATATATTCCAGGGAGGCAACAATGGCCAGTAATGTAATAACCAGGACTGACTTTAAGGATATAGGCACTGTAAGGCGCGGAAAGGTAAGGGATGTCTATGATATGGGGGATAAACTCCTTATCGTTGCAAGCGACCGCATATCCGCATTTGATGTTGTAATGGATGACCCTGTGCCTGACAAGGGTAAGATACTTACCGCCATATCGGTCTTCTGGTTTGAAAAACTCAAAAAGGTTGTTGAAAACCATATTATATCGGTAAACCCGGATGAATACCCTGAGCCGTTAAGAAGATATAAAAAGGAGCTTACCGGGAGGAGCATGCTGGTAAAAAAGGCAAGGCCCCTGCCGGTAGAGTGCATTGTAAGGGGTTACATCTCAGGTTCAGGCTGGAATGATTATAAAAAGAGCGGCGCTGTATGCGGCATTCCCCTTCCTAAGGGGCTTACTGAATCGGAGATACTCCCGGAACCCATATTTACTCCATCAACAAAGGCGGAGCTGGGCGAGCATGATGAGAACATCTCCTTTGAAAAGACCATTGATATACTTGGTAAAAACACCGCTGAAAAGATCAGGGACCTTAGCCTTACTATCTATGAAACAGGTAGAAAATTCGCAGCGGAAAAGGGGATCATAATCGCGGATACAAAGTTTGAGTTCGGTTTTATCGGTGATAAACTCATCCTTATTGATGAGGTGCTTACACCTGATTCATCCCGTTTCTGGCCAATGGACACCTATAAACCCGGAGGGGCCCAGAAGAGTTTTGACAAGCAGTACTTAAGGGACTACCTGAACGGTCTTGACTGGCCCAAGGCACCGCCTCCGCCCAGGCTTCCATCTGAGGTTATTGAAAAGACCCGTGAAAAATACATGGAGGCACTTGAAAGACTTACAGGAAAAGGGCTGGGTTATTAATCAAGCCTCATTTCCCTGCCTTGACAAAGCAAAACCAGATGCTTAAGGTAACAGTGGTTTTTTACAGCCCTTTTATCAGATCAAAATAAGGAGTCAGTTTTAGGAATTATGAACAGAAATTTATTCGACAAGAGTAAAAAGATTGATGTCAAGGCAGATGAAACGGAAACAAAAGAGGGTGTTACATCAGCAAAGAGTGAAGCAGGCTCTATAGAAATAACCCCTGAAGAGACCTCAACAGATGATCTTTTAAAAAAGATAGAAGAGCTCAAAGAAGAATCAAAGAATAATTATGATAAATATCTCCGCTCACAGGCGGAAATAGAGAATATTCTAAAGAGGAATAAAAAGGATAAAGAGGAATGGTATAAGTACGCAAATGAGGGGCTCATAAAAGAGCTGCTTCAGGTTATTGATAACCTTGAAAGAGCGCTTACCCACTCCTGCAATGAAGAATCATATAATGCCCACATAGAAGGGGTAGAACTTACACTCAAGGGTCTGAAGGACATACTCACAAAGGCAGGCCTTTCCGAGGTGAAAACCATTGGTGAAGATTTTGACCCGTGCCTTCATCATGCTGTTATGCAGGAGATGAGTGACAGCGTGGAAAAAGGCAAGATACTTAAGGAGTTCCAGAAGGGCTATCTTCTTAACCAGAGATTAATAAGACCTGCCATGGTTGTTATCAGCAAGGGGGTATCTGATGATAACATCCCTGACGAGACCTTCCAGGGGGCATGTGAAGAAAATAATATAGAGTAAAGGGGGATAAGAAATAAAAATGGGAAAAATTATAGGAATTGATCTTGGTACTACAAATTCATGTGTTGCTGTTATGGAAGGTGGTGATCCGGTTGTAATTGCCAACCAGGAAGGAAGCAGGACAACACCCTCAATAGTTGCCTTCAATGACAAGGGAGAGAGGCTTGTTGGGCAGATAGCAAAACGTCAGGCTGTGACAAACCCTGACAATACTATCTTTGCGGTAAAAAGGCTTATCGGAAGAAAATACGCATCTCCTGATGTGCAGAAGGATGTGGGCATTCTTCCATACAAGATTACCCAGGCCTCAAATGGTGATGCGCAGGTAACCTGCCGCGGCAAGGACTACAGCCCTGCTGAAATATCATCCATGATCCTTGTAAAGATGAAACAGACCGCAGAGGATTACTTGGGCGAGCCTGTTACAGAGGCGGTAATTACAGTTCCTGCATATTTTAATGACAGCCAGAGACAGGCAACAAAAGATGCCGGCAAGATTGCAGGCTTAAACGTTTTAAGAATAATAAATGAACCTACTGCTGCATCCCTTGCCTATGGAGTAGATAAAAAGGGTGATAAAAAGATAGCAGTATTTGACCTTGGCGGCGGTACATTTGATATATCAATCCTTGAAATAGGCGAGGGCGTGTTTGAGGTTAAATCTACAAATGGCGACACACACCTTGGCGGAGAGGACTTTGACAACAGGGTAGTTAATTATCTGGCCGATGAGTTTAAAAAGGATCAGGGCATTGACCTGAAGACTGACAAGATGGCGCTACAGCGTCTTAAAGAGGCGGCTGAAAAGGCAAAGATAGAGCTTTCAGGCTCAATGGAAACAGATATCAACCTGCCATTTATCACGGCAGATGCGAGCGGCCCGAAACACCTTAACATTAAACTCTCAAGATCAAAATTGGAGGCCCTTGTTGATGACCTTATCCAGAGGGTCATAAACCCCTGCAATATTGCCATCAAGGACTCAGGCTTCAAGGTCAGTGAGCTGGATGAGGTTATCCTTGTCGGCGGTATGACAAGGATGCCCAAGGTACAGGAAAAGGTTAAGGAGATATTTGGTAAGGAGCCCAGCAAGGGTGTAAACCCGGATGAGGTTGTTGCTCTTGGCGCTGCAATCCAGGGCGGTGTGTTAAAGGGAGATGTAAAGGATGTACTTCTTCTGGATGTTACACCCCTCTCACTTGGTATTGAGACCCTTGGCGGTGTCTTTACAAAGCTGATAGAAAAGAACACCACGATCCCGACAAAAAAGAGCCAGGTATTCTCCACCGCCGCTGATAACCAGCCCGCGGTTGAGATACATGTGCTTCAGGGTGAAAGGGAGATGGCCGCAAACAATAAGACCCTTGGTCGCTTCCAGCTTGTGGGTATCCCGGCGGCTCCCAGGGGTATACCCCAGATAGAGGTAACCTTTGACATAGATGCAAATGGTATAGTAAGTGTTTCTGCAAAGGATATGGGCACAGGCAAGGAGCAGTCAATAAAGATAACCGCATCAAGCGGGCTTTCAGAGGAAGAGATCAAGCAGCTTATGAAAGACGCTGAGATGCATGCCGATGAAGACAAGAAAAAGAGGGAGCTTGTTGACGCAAAGAACATGGCTGACAGCATGATCTATACAACAGAAAAATCCCTCAAAGAAGATGTAAAAGATCTGGATGCAACCTCAAAGTCAGCGATTGAAACGGCCATTGCAAACCTGAAAAAGGCAATGGAAGGAGACAATGTTGACGAGATCAAGCGCCTGACAGAAGAGCTTACACAGGCATCACACAAAATAGCTGAGGCCATGTATGCAAAGGCCAGTGCAGAGCAGCAGGCGCAGCAGCAGGCAGGCGGAGCAGGTGGCGACTCTTCCGGCAAGGCAAAGGATGATGATGTTGTTGATGCGGACTTTGAGGAAGTTGGCAAGGATAAAAACTAGTGCATTTCACTAAATTCCTTATAAAAAAGGCTGTTCCCGTGATTTTATCGGGAATGGCCTTTCTCTTTTTTTCCTGCGGGGCAATGCATAAGGGGGTGCTGTCTGAAAAGAGAGTAAGAACTGCGCCAGGCTATTCAAATGCCCTGGCAGATTATGAGGCAGGCAGGTATGGCAATGCCCTTGAGGCATTCAACCGGATACTCAAAAACAGGCCGGATCACCCTGATGCCCGCATTATCAGGTATTACAGGATTTTCTCTCTATACCACACAGGTGATTATAAAGGTGTTGTTTACTATGCAGCAGATTGGTTAAAGGATTACCCTGAGAGCCCTGAACGTTACAAGATGC
Source organism: Desulfatiglans sp. (assembly GCA_012513605.1). Taxonomy (NCBI): domain Bacteria; kingdom Pseudomonadati; phylum Thermodesulfobacteriota; class Desulfobacteria; order Desulfatiglandales; family Desulfatiglandaceae; genus Desulfatiglans; species Desulfatiglans sp. The sequence goes on from JAAZBV010000069.1 coordinate 13,075, forward strand.
AGAGGCTGATTGGTGATGCAAACATGGCAATGGGTCTCATGCATGAGGCCTGCTTCTGGATGACTGTCTCCATTAAGACAGCAAAAGCAACAGGTATATCAGGAGATTATGAGGGTGAAACTGTCAAAGTTGTTAATGATATTATCAGTATGACGAGTGAGGCAGACCTGAACAGGATCAAAAAACTTGACGGTATAAGCAGATTCATGCCTGCCATAAACCTGAGGCAGGCTGAAATAGCCCTTGCCAGAAATGCATTCGTGCAGGCAAAAAGGCTTGCAACCCTTGCTGTTAATTCCGCATCTGAGCAAAACGATACAGTGCTTGTCACAAAAGGCAGAGAGCTCTTATCCCGGATTTCTGAAACAAAAGAAGAAAACATCATTGCAACCAAAAAGGTTATAGGTTGTCTTTTGCCGCTCAAGGGTGACTACGCTTTATACGGGGAGGAACTCCTGAACGGGATTGAGCTTGGTCTTGATATATTCGGCGCAGGAGAGGCGGGAGCCCCCATAGAACTTGTTATAAAGAATACCAATGCCTCACCCGAAGATACAATTACTGCGATTACCGAATTAATCCAGAAGGAGAAGGTTATTGCCATCCTTGGCCCCCTTTCTCAGGCTGCATCTGCTGCTGCTGCAAAAAAGGCGCAGGAGCATGGTGTGCCGATCATAACCTTTACCCAGAAACCCTCTATCATAAAAGAGGGAAACTGTGTATTCAGGAACTATCTGACACCTGAAAAGGAGGTGGATGCCCTTGTGACAAAGGCTATTGGCGACATGGGCATGCTGAGGTTTGGGATATTTTACCCTGAAACCTCCTATGGTAAATACCTGATGAATCTCTTCTGGGACAGGGTGGATGAGATGGGTGGTATAATAACCGCAGTTGAGTCTTATAAACCGGGTGATACTGACTTTGCTGAAGGCATTAAGAAGATGGCCGGGCTTTACTATCCACGTCCAAAGTCGGTTATTGAAAGGCTAAAGGCTGAGATGCTTGCCCTGGCAGGCATAGTAGATGCGGAGGTTATCCCCGGTCAGGAATATACCCCTGAGACCCATGCTAGCGCTTCAGGTACAGCTTTACCTCACGAGGGGATTGGCCTGGAACCAATGTATGATATGGAAGCTGCCACAGAAGAGGCCCTGGTCGATGATAACCCTGATGCAGAAATAGATACTGAGCGGCCTGATATCGAACAGGCCGATAATATAAAACCCGGGGCAGATGCCTCTGACATGGCACGTATAGAATATCATGCAACAACAGACCCAATAGTGGATTTTGATGCGGTGTTCATACCTGACAACAGCCGGAATATTGCGCTTATTGCGCCGCAGTTCCCTTTTTACAATGTCTTTAATGTCCCCTTCTTAGGCACCAGCCTCTGGCTCTCAGGTGACCTTTTAAAAACCACGTCCGAATACATTCAGGGGGCTGTTTTCCCCACAGGTTTTTATGCGGATAATGAATCCACAGGCATTATGGATTTCGTAAACCAGTACAGGGATATTTATGGCAAAGAGCCTGGGATTCTTGCTGCTACCGGGTTTGACACCATAAAGATGATGAGCGTTCTTTTTACTGAAAATGATATCAATACCAGGTCTGATTTTAAGCAGGCACTCATTGAATATAAGAACTACTCAGGAGTGACAGGACAGATATCATTTGATGAAGATGGCGAGGTTGAAAAGATGCCCACGCTCCTAACCATTCATGGTAAAGGTTATCATATTCTGAAATAGTATCCCTCAGCCTGTCATTCGCATGAAAGGCGGGTCATTGATCCCGGTACACCGGGGAATCCATTTTTACTTAGAATTTGGTGTAGCATGGCATGGTTAACCGAAGGTTATTTCTCCGCTTTTTTCTCTTCCGTTTTCTCCTTTTTTTTCTCAGGCCTGGCAAAGCGCGAAGAGAATATACCCACCTCATACAGAAGGACCAGAGGCCCTGCCATCAGGCACTGAGACACAGCATCAGGAGAGGGGGTAAGTATTGCCCCTACAATAAATGCAAAGAGGAATGCATACTTACGGTGCTTCTTTAAAAAGGGGACAGTAACGAGCCCCATCTTGGTTAAAAAGAAAAGCACCACCGGGAGCTCAAACACAAGGCCAAAGGCAAGTAGCATCTTTGAGGCGAAACCAAAATACTGCTGAACAGATGGCATGGCCCTGAGGCTTTCGCTTGAATAGCCGAGAAAGAATTTAAACCCTACCGGGAAAACAATAAAATAACCGAATAGCGCACCGGAGATAAAAAGCACTGTGGATGAAATGACAAAGGGCGCAACATACCTTTTTTCATCGGGGTAAAGACCTGGCGCAACGAATTTCCAGATCTGGTAAAAGATTACAGGTGATGCTACCAGTATGCCTGCAACAAATGCGGTCTTAAGCTCTATAAAAAACATCTCCGGAAGGCCTGTAAAGATAAGGCTGCTCCCTTCAGGCATGTTCTTTGTGAGTGGCGCGGTAAGAATACCAAACAGCTCTTCAGCAAAATAATAGGCGCAGCAGAATCCAATGCCTACTGCGATAAATGCGCGGATAAGTCGTTTTCTAAGCTCCTCAAGGTGGCTCATGAAAGGCTGCTTTGCTTCATCAGTCATTTTTCAGGGGTCTCCTTATTATCTGGCTCAGTGGCTGCGGAAGCTTGTGCAGAGGGTGTTTCAGGGTTTGCGGCATCTGCCGCAGGTTCGTTTACCGGTGCGGTTATTAACGCCTCATTTACCTCAGGGGCCTCGTCAGCGGCATCATCTGCCATATCTGTGGCCGCCTTATCAATAGACTTTTGGAAGTCATGTAATGTCTCGGTTGTCTCTTTTTTAATAGCCCTTATCTCTTCATCAAGGTTCAAACTCGCCTTTATCTCCTGGGATGCCTTTTTGAATTCAGCCAGACCCTTGCCCAGCGCCTTTGCCAGGTCAGGCAGCTTGCTCGGCCCTATTACTATCAGGGCTATTACCATAATGACTAATAATTCAGTCATTCCTATTCCAAACATGATAAACCTCTTTTAATGTTAAATATTCCTGGTTAACGCAATTTCATCACAGTTTGGGAATTTAGTGCACTTCAGGCAGTCTGACCATACCTTGTGGGGCAGTTCCGATTTATCCACAATACTGAATCCCAGCTTTTTAAAATATTCCGGCACATAGGTAAGTGTGAATACCTTGTTAAGCCCGAGGGCCTTTGCCTCTTCCATACACTTTTTTACAAGCATTACACCGTAATTGTTCCCGTAATACTGCTCCATTACAGCAAGGGACCTTATCTCTGCAAGGTCCTCCCAGCATAATCCGAGTGCGCATACTGCTATTATGCTGCCGTCATCGCCTGTCACCACATAAAAGTCCCTCAGGTGTTCATACAGTTCACTCAGTGAACGGGGGAGCAGTATCCCCCTGTCGCCATAATGATTAAGCAGGCGCTGGATCTGTGGAACCTCATTTATATATGCCTTTCTGATCATTTTGCCTCTACCTTTGAGATAAAACCATTATGCCCCAGTTCATTTTTAAGCCGTAGATGGTATTTAACCGCATCGTTACGGTCATGGAATCTCCCGCACATTATGCGAAAGGTCTTTTTACCATTTACAGTAGCTGCATAATAATATGCATCATATCCACGATCAACAAGATCTTTTATCGTTTCTTTAGCCTTTGTGAGGTCGCTTATAGCAGCGATCTGCACGGAATAGTGTTCCCCCGCCACTCTTTCACGATCAGGGGGCAGCTCCTTTGATGATGAAGAGAGACTTTTTTCCTTTTTCTCATTCACCAAAGGGGTTTGAATGGTATCCTCCTTAATGAGGGGAGTGGCCTCCTCACCTGTTTCCTTTGACCTTATTACCACCCTTACCTCATTACCTGTATCAGACATGGGGCCCTTTTCATCCCGTGAAAGGGTGATCTGCTGATCAGGGATCTTATCTTCTGCTGTAATGAGGTCCTTAATCTTTGCCTTCTTTTTTTTATTTTCAAGATCAGCATAAAAATCAAGAGAAGCCTCCTTTGGTGGTTCATACTCGATTTTTTCATTCAGGCCAAAAAGCGCCCTGACCCTGTTTATGGGGTGTTTTATATCAAACATGGCCCCGGGTATAACCCCTTTTCCGACCAGCACCCCTAAGACAAACATCCAGAAAAAAAGAAAGAGTATAAAGCAGCCAAGCAGGAAGGCGTAGCTGCGGCTTATAACGATCATCTTTTGTCCTGACCTTGATTTTTCTTTTGCCTTGCCCATATGGCTCTACATCTTCTCCGGGGCGCTTACACCCATCAGGTTCAGCCCGTTTCTCAATACTATCCTTACCCCTGCCACAAGGGCAAGCCTGGCCTTTGAAAGATTCACGTCACTGGTGATAATCCTGTTTTCCGCATCCTTGATCCCCAGGTTGAAATACCTGTGGAATCTGGCTGCAAGATCAGTAAGAAAATAGACAATCCTGTGTGGCTCAAATGAGTCGCAGATACTGTCAAGGAGTTCAGGGAACCCATCAAGCGTCCTTATAAGGTCTATCTCTTCTTCAAGCGTTAGCATCTTAAGAAGGTTAATGTCCGTGTCAGGCAGCACATCAACACCCTCTGCCTCTGCCTTCCTGAATATGCTGCATATCCTTGCATGGGCGTACTGCACATAATAGACCGGGTTTTCATTATCATTCTTTGTTACCATATCTATGTCAAAATCAAGGGGAGAATCACTGCTCTTGGTAAGGAAGACAAACCTTGCCGCATCAACATTCACCTCCTCAAGCAGGTCCTTCATGGTCACATACTGCCCTGCCCTTTTTGACATCCTTATCTCCTCACCCTCTTTCCATAGCTTTACAAGCTGTATAAGCAGGACAGAGAGCCATTTGCCCGAAACACCATTGGTCTTAAGGGCAGATTGAACCCTGTTTATATACCCGTGATGGTCAGCCCCCCAGATGTTAAGCGCCCTTTTAAAGCCCCTCCTGTATTTATCCATGTGATAGGCGATATCAGATGCAAAGTATGTGTACTGGCCATCCTGTTTTTTTATTACCCTGTCCTTGTCATCCCCATAACCGGATGTGCTGATCCAGAGGGCACCATCCTTTTCATAGAGCTTGCCCTTCTCCTTCATCTCATTAAGGGCCTTATCAACAAGACCATTTTTAAATAGATCCGATTCATTGAACCAGGTATCAAAACTGACCCTGAACTGTTCAAGATCCTTTTTCAGTTCCGTGAGCATCTTTGCTTTTCCGATCTCGGAACAGGTAATGATTGCAGCCTCTTTATCCATAGCAGAAAGGTCTGCCTCTTTTTCTATCTCCTTTGCAAGGTCGATAACATAATCACCATGGTAACCCTTTTCAGGGAAGGGGTAATCCGGCTCCTTCATCTGTTTCCATCTTGCGTAAACAGATTCCCCTAAAAGCCTGATCTGCACACCCGCATCATTTATATAAAACTCCCTTGAGACCTCATATCCCCTGAACTCAAGGATTCGGCATATGGTATCGCCCAGGGCCGCGCCCCTGCCGTGACCAAGGTGCAAAGGGCCGGTCGGGTTTGCGCTTACATACTCTACAAGTACGCTCTCATCCCTCTTTGCTGCTGCACCATACCCTTTATCAAGGTCAATTATGTTTTTAAGACCTTTGAGCCACTCTACGCTGCTGATGGTAAAATTGATAAAGCCGGGACCGGCTATCTCTATCTTTTCAAGAAACCTCTCAGGGTCCCTGAAGTTATCCACTATTATCTTTGCAATGTCACGCGGCGCCCTCTTCTGTGATGATGCGAGCATCATGGCAAGGTTTGTTGCCAGGTGGCCGTGCTCCCTGCTGGCAGGCACCTCTACCACATAATTAGGGGGTGTTGTCTCCTTTAAAAGCCCCTCTTCTATACAGTAATCAAGGGTATTTTTAATAAGTATATTGAGATTTTCCTTCATATTTCTTTTTTACCAACTCCTTTTACATCTGATTCTTAGATATATTCCCTTTCAAGGCCTTTGCCAAAAGATAAATATACCTCATATGAAATGGTGCTGCATAGCCCTGCTATCTCATCACCGGTTATGGTTTTTTTGCTATCTGTACCTATGACAGTGCATTCATCCCCTGCCTTAACAGCATTAATCCCTGTTATATCGCAGGCAAGCATGTTCATGCAAACATTACCTCTTATGGGTGCAAATTCACCACCAATAATTACCCTGCCTCTGTTGGAGATGGCCCTTGGTATGCCGTCTGCATAGCCTGCCGATACAATAGCAATCTTTCTATTACCCTCTGTATAATATCTCCTGCCGTAACTCACCGGGGTATTATCATTAAACTCCCTTATCTGCAGTATGTGGCATTTTAAACCCATTACCGGCCTGAGGTCTAACCCTGTTTTGAAATCAGGGGATGGCAGCCCTCCATAGAGCATGATGCCTGGCCGCACCATGTCAAAATGGGAACCCTTATGGGCGATAATCCCTGCGCTGTTTGCCAGGTGGTTTAGCCTGAGATCAAGCCCCATTTTTTTTGCCTCGTTAACCACTGCATTGAATCTCTCTATCTGCCCTTTTGTAAAGGCGATATCTTCTTCATCTGCGGAGGAGAGGTGCGACATGAGCGCCTCTATCTCAAGGGATTTAAAACCTGCAACCCTTTTTATAAAGGATACGGCATGGTCACAATCTATTCCAAGCCGTCCCATACCGGTATCTATCTTTACATGTACCTTAAGCCTTTTATCCCGGATGGAGGCCACCCTTTCAAGTCTTTCAGCCGAATCCAGGTCATATACAACAGGCGTAAGCCCATTATCAACAGCAGCAAAGGCCTCCGCCTCTTTATCTATGCCGCAGAGGATGATTACAGGTATCCTTATGCCCTCTTCCCTGAGCATCAAGGCCTCACTGATAAATGAGACACCAAGCGAGTAGACCCCATTTTTTTCAAGGGTTTTTGAGACAGGCACCATACCGTGACCATAGGCATCGGATTTTACAATCCCCATGATGCTTATGCCAGGCCCTATGCAGCCTCTTACCTCTCCAAGGTTATGTACAATGGCCCCAAGGTCTATAGTCAGTTTATTAGGTGATATCAGCATTCCAACCCTGTAATATTTTTTAAGAGAGTATTAGATATATGATATGTGGTTGTATATCAAGGATTATATGAGGTCCATTCAAACACACAGTCATGAACCCCGGCTCCTTCCAATCCATTTTTCAGTTGTATACCCGGCTGGTTCCTGCCTGCCTCTTTTACCAATTAAAGCTTTTGACTTTATTAAATATTTTATATAAGTTACCCCTCTTGTTATTCGCTTGATGCAACAATTATCAATAGGGGTAATAAAAGATAATAAACCACGGAGAGCACGGAGTAAAAGCTTTTAATCTTCTCCGTGTCCTCAGTGCTCTTGTATGGTTGAAGTGACAGACTAAAATTAAACCGCAAAGACGCAAAGGGCGCGAAGAAAAATAAAAATTATTTATTAACAACTTAAAAGAAGCTTTTCTCCGTGTCCTCCGTGCTCTCCGTGGTGAAATATTATGTTTGATATTGAAGAATATGATTTTGAATTAAGGGAAGAGCTGATTGCCCAGACCCCTGCCCCGGACAGGGACAGGTCACGGCTTCTTTATGTGGAGAAGCTTGAGGGGCGTATATCTGATTACAGGTTTTATGACCTACCCATGCTCCTAACGCCGGGTGATCTCCTGATAATTAATAACACAAGGGTAGTGCCTGCAAGGCTCTACGGGCACAAGGAGAGCGGCGGCAGGGCAGAAATACTGGTGCTTGAACACCCTGAGACCCTGGATGAGAATATATCTGAAAGCAGGTGGTGCCTGTTAAAATCCTCAAAAAGGCCAAAAAAGGGGAGCAGGATCTTTTTTGAAAAGGGTCTTATCGGCACGGTTGAAGAGGTTACCGAAGGGGGGCTTGCAAGGATCTCTTTTTTGGGTGCAGCCTCCATTGATCATATACTTGAAAATGATGGCACTATCCCCCTCCCTCCATATATAAAGAGAGAGGATAATGGCCTTGCCCCTCTTGACAGGGAGAGGTATCAGACCATATTCAGCGCAAAGAGGGGTGCGGTCGCAGCCCCTACAGCAGGGCTTCATTTTACAGATGAAATTGTATCTGCCCTTAAAAAAAGGGATATAGAGGTTACAGGTATAACGCTTCATGTGGGATACGGGACATTTCAGCCTGTAAGGGTGACAGACATAAGGGAGCACATCCTTGCCGAGGAGTATTACAGCATCACGGGTGAGACCGCAAGCGCGATCAGGAGGGCAAAGGATGAAGGCAGGAGGGTTGTTGCCGTGGGTACAACCACTGTGAGGACACTTGAGAGTGCGGCTATCAAATCGGGCTGTATTGAGCCATCCAGCGGGAAGACAGGGCTTTTAATTACACCCGGTTTCAGGTTCAGGGTGATAGATGCACTTATTACAAATTTCCATCTGCCAAAGTCATCGCTACTTTTCCTGGTCTCAGCCTTTGGTGGCAGGGAGCTTATTAAAAAGGCATATGCCCATGCGGTTAGAAGTGAATACAGATTTTTCAGTTATGGCGATGCCATGCTGATTGACTAGAGAGGATAAGATTTTTGGAATTTCAGATTACACATAAGGATGGCTCCACAGGTGCGAGGTGCGGCATAATAGAGACTGCGCGGGGCAATATTGAGACCCCTGTCTTTATGCCTGTGGGCACGCAGGGGACAGTAAAGGCCCTCACACCGGAGGACCTTACAGATGCAGGGGCACAGATAATACTATCCAATACCTATCATCTATACTTAAGGCCCGGCCATGAAACAGTAAAAAAACTTGGCGGCATACACAGGTTTATGAACTGGGACAGGCCTGTGCTTACGGACAGCGGCGGGTACCAGGTATACAGCCTTGCCAAACTGAGAAAGATTACAGAGGATGGGGTTACATTCCAGTCGCACATAGACGGGTCAAGCCATTTCCTTGGCCCAAAGGAGTCTATGGCCATACAGAGGGCACTTGGAAGTGATATTGTTATGGCATTTGACGAGTGCACACCCTGGCCGGCAGAATACAGGTATGTGGAAAATTCTGTCAGACTCACCACAAGATGGGCAGAGATCTGCCTTAACGAGGAGCTTGAAAAGGAGCAGAACCTCTTCGGGATCGTGCAGGGGGGCATGTACAGCGACCTGAGGGAAAGGAGCGCTAAAGAGCTTGTAAAACTGGACTTTCCTGGCTATGCACTTGGGGGCTTATCGGTCGGGGAGGACAGGGAGACAAGGGAGCGCGTAATAAGCGAGACCATCCGGTTTCTGCCGGAAGAGAGGCCCAGGTACCTTATGGGTGTTGGAAAGCCAGAGGATATCCTTGAGGCAGTTATCCTTGGCGTGGATATGTTTGACTGTGTGATGCCTACCAGAAATGCCCGGAATGGCTCACTTTTTATTGATGGCGGCAGGATTGTAATAAAAAATGCAGAATATAAGGAAGATAATTCCCCATTAGATGAAAACTGCGGGTGTTATACATGCAGGAACTATTCAAGGGCCTATCTGAGGCACCTTTTTATGGCTGAAGAGCTTTTAGCCTACAGGCTGAACACCATACACAATATCTATTATTACATCCATTTCATGGAAAGAATAAAAAATGCAATAAAAGATAATAAAATATTGGAATTTCAAACAGAATTTTATAGATTAAGAAACTGAACTGAAAAATAAAACATTGGAGGGATTATAATGATAGATGTAGCATACGCCATGGGGGCGGGTGGCCAGGCAGGGACACAGGCACAGGGTGGAGGCCTGATGGGCTTTCTGCCCTTTATAGCATTGATAATTATCTTCTATTTCCTGCTTATGAGGCCGCAGCAGAAAAAGGCAAAGGAGCATCGTACAATGCTTACGGCCCTGAAAAAGGGAGACAAGATAATAAGCTCAGGAGGGCTTCATGGTGAGATCACCGGCCTTACCGATGATGCAATAATAATGGAGATCGCCCCAAAGGTAAGGGTAAAGATATCAAGGGGTTCGGTCGCAGGCAAGATTAACTAAATAAAAAGGGGGAGATAAATCGTGTCAAAGAACTTGCGCTGGCGCGGCATAATAATCGCGATCTTTATTGTCATTGCGCTCATATACCTTGTTCCATCCATGCCAGGTGGCATGCCCCAGTGGTGGTCAGGGGTGCTGCCCCAGGATAAGATACATCTGGGGCTCGATCTGCAGGGGGGCATTCATCTTATTCTTGAGGTAGAGGCTGAGAAGGCGGTGGAAAATGACCTTGAAAGGGCAGTGGATGATATCAAGGATGAGTTAAGAAAAGAGAAGATAAGATACCTTGATCTGAAACGTGAAGGGATAACCGGCATTAATGTTACCCTCATGAGGGAAGAGGATAAGGGCACCTTTAAAGATATGATCTCCGCCCGCTACAGGGAGTATGATATAAAAGATGGCGGTTCTGTGGAAAATGGGGCAAGATACACGCTGCTCCTAAAGCAGGAGGCCAGGGATGAGGCCATGAAGCTCGCCACTGAGCAGGCACGTGAGACAATAGAAAACAGGATCGATGAATACGGTGTGGCTGAGGCAGATATAAGGCTCCTTCAGAACCACAGGATACAGATACAGCTCCCCGGTGTATCAGACCCTGACAGGGCCAAGGATCTCATGAAAAAGGTTGCAGAGCTGGAATTCAAACTGGTTGATACTGAAAACAGCATTGATGAGGCGCTTAAGGGTAATGTGCCACCCGGCAGGGAGGTGGTTTACGAGGTCGATCGTGACAGGATATCAGGAAATGTAACCAGGACACCCTATCTGCTTAAAAAACGCGTTGAACTTACCGGAAAATATATCACTGACGCCAGGGTAACCCTGGACCCACAGGATGGCTCCCCCTATGTCTCTCTCTCATTTAATAATCAGGGCGCAAGGATCTTTGAAAGGATAACAGGGGAGAATGTTAATAAGCAGCTCGCCATTGTCCTTGACGGCAATGTCTATTCTGCCCCCAATATCGATGAAAAGATATCCGGTGGTAATGCTGTAATTAGAGGCAGGTTTTCAATGGATGATGCAAGGGATCTTGCAATCGCATTAAGGGCAGGCTCTCTTCCTGCGCCGGTAAAGTTCCTTGAGGAGAGGACAGTAGGCCCATCCCTTGGCCAGGACTCTATAAATAAGGGGTTCCTCTCCATGATCGTGGGTGCTATTGCAGTAGTTATATTTATGGCCATATATTACGGGGTATCAGGCCTGATAGCCGATCTCTCCCTTTTGATTATGTTTGTTCTGATAATGGCAGGGCTTGCTGCATTCAAGGGAACCCTTACTCTCCCAGGTATTGCGGGTATAATACTAACCATAGGTATGGCCGTTGATGCCAACGTACTCATCTTTGAACGAATACGTGAGGAGCTTAAGCTGGGCAAGACTCCTAGAACCGCCATAGATGCAGGATTCAGCAAGGCCATTGTCACCATCCTTGATGCAAATATAACCACATTGATAGTTGCCATTGTCCTGTTCCAGTTCGGCACAGGCCCTGTAAAGGGGTTTGCGGTGACCTTAACTATCGGTATTGTGGCGACCATGATAACGCAGGTGTTTATTACAAGATTTATTTTTGACTACCTGTACACAAAGCTGAACTGGAAAAGGATCAGCGTTTAAGTAATAATGCGTAATCTCAAATATTGGAGCTGATGTATGCAATTAATTAAAGATGATGTTAACATAAACTTTATAGGAAATAGAAAAAAGGCATATGCCTTTTCACTTGCACTGATTGTTATAAGTATACTGCTGCTTCTCTACAGGGGCGGCCCAAACCTGGGGGTGGATTTTACCGGTGGCACACTTATACAGGTAAAAATGGCAAAGGCGCACACCCCGGCAGAGTTAAGGGAGGCGCTGAAACCTATTAACCTCCAGGACAGTATTATCCAGGAGTTTGGTGAAAAGGATCTGTTCGAGTACCTTATCAGGGTGCAGAATCCTGATATAGAGAGCGAAGGGCTTGAGGATAAGGTGATCAATGTCCTCTCTGAAAAATTCGGTGAGTCTGCAGAGATGAGAAGCTTTGAGATGGTCGGCCCAAAGGTGGGTAGTGACCTTCGTGATAAGGCAAGCCTTGCCATATTATATTCCATCCTTTTGATTGCCATCTATATATCCGGACGTTTTGAGCTCAAGTGGGCCAAGAGCATAACCATGACAGTTGCGCTTGGTTTTGTGATATTTATTGCCTCAAAGATGGGGGCAAGCATAGTCTGGCTTTCCATTATAGTGCTCATTGCCACAATCATCCTGTTGTGGGTGCTTAACCTTAAATATGCTATGGGCGCGGTAATTGCGCTTGTCCATGATGTTACCATAACAGTCGGTGTATTTGCCCTTACGGACAGGGAGATATCCTTAAGTATAATTGCTGCCCTGCTTACTATAATCGGTTATTCACTGAATGACACGATTGTTGTGTTTGACAGGATTCGTGAGAATGTTGCCCGGTTTAAAAAGCGCGACCTGGGAGAGGTAATGAATACAAGTATCAACCAGACCCTGAGCAGGACGATCCTTACCGCTGCAACAACCCTGGTAGCTGTTATTTCCCTCTATGTGCTTGGTGGGGCGGTTATACATGATTTTGCATTTGCAATGATCATAGGTATTGTGATCGGGACATATTCATCCATATTTGTGGCCAGCCCCGTAATTCTTGCATGGGAAGGCAAAGCGGAAAAAAAGAAGTGATAACTTTTTTAAAAGATTAGTACCGTGGCATTATCAAACAGAGAAAGACTGGCAAGAAAGGTAAAGAAGATAAGAAAAAAACCGGGCGAAGGCAACAGGGTCAGCCCGGTTTTTATCATTATTATTATTGTTTTATTGGCCGGAGGGGTCTATTTGTACAGGGGCTTTAATCCCTCTGAGGTCCGGCTCAATTATATAGTTATCACAAAAAACTCGGAAACCATTAAACTAATTCAGGGGGAATCTGCCAGTTTTCACCCCTCTGACACCTGCAGAATAGGCGAGATATCCACAAATGTATTCTTCAACCAGGGGATAAGTCTCACGTCGGCAGATATTGATGTAGATGGCCTTTTGTACGGAGACACAGCCCTTGAAAAGCTACTTAATGATAAGGATATCTTTAAACGTCATCAGGTCACCCTTGAGGTTAAGCGTAATCAGGATGTTGCAGGCACAATAAAAATTGTTATTGAGCCGGATGTTAAGGACTGGGTAGCAAGGGTTGAAGGCGCCCCTGACAGTAAAACAAAGGTCGAGATTCTTGAAAAGGCAGTAGATACAGGTTTTACTGACGATAAGATCATAGAGCTTCTCGTTGATGAATACATTGCATCAAAGGCATGGCTCAAGGCGACTGACCTTATTGAAAAGAGTGCAGGAGATTCACCAGATTCAGAGGATATTAAGAGACTCCTTAAGGTATATGAGGCGGCAAAGAATAATGTAAAAATAGCCGATATGCTCGTAAGACTTATAAAGTTGAACCCGGAAGACCTTGACTTAAGAAAGAGACTCGCTGAACTTTATGAAAGAACTGGTAAAAGAGAAAATGCAATAACCGAGTACAATATACTGCTTGAAAAGGCGCCTGAAAATGAAAAGGCATTTATATACAAGACTATCGGTTATCTCTATTCTGAAAGTAAACAGGCAAAAAACGCCATAGGCGCCTATCTGAAGGCCCTTGAGCTTGACCCTGAGGATGTGAATATCTACTATAATCTCTCCGGTTTGTATGAGAGTGCCGGTGACAAGGTAAATGCTGATAAATATCTTACAATGGCCCTGGCCAAAAAGCCTGATGATATAGAGAGCCGGATCAGGATGGCAGAGGGCCTTATAGCTAAAAAGGAATATAAAAAGGCAGAGGAATACCTGAATGAGGCCATAAAGATCAGACCAAATTATACTGATGCATGGTTAATGCTTGCAAACCTTGAAGAAAAAAGGGGCAACAAAAAGGCATTAAGGGAACATTATAAAAAGATCCTCTCCCTTGTGCCGGGCAACAAGACAGTCCTCTTCAACCTGGGCACACTTGAGTATGAAACAGGAAACCCTAAGACCGCAAAGGATTACTTTCTAAAATACCTGAAAGCAACTCCGGGTGACATAGAATCAAGGGAGTTTCTCTTTGATATCTATAAAAAAGAGAAAAATGACAAATCTGCCTTTGAGCATGCATTAAAAATAGTTGAAAAGAGCCCTGGGAAAAAACAGTATTACCCCTTTTTATTTGAATACCTGAACAGGCAAAAGGATTTTAAGGCCATGTACAGTGTAATGGATGCAGGTCTTAAAAAGAACCCCGGAGATGGTGATATAACAAAATACCTCATCATTGCATGCCTTAATACTGGTAAAGAAAAGGAGGCAGCCACCCACATCGAGGGGCTGCTCAAGCAAAAGCCAAATGATGTGCCCACCCTTTTGCAGCTTGCTAGGCTCTATGAAAAGCTGGGAAAGCCCGCTGATGCCCTTAAAACTTATAAAAAGGTACTGGATCTTGCTCCTGGTAATGGTGAGGCTGAAGATGCATATCTCAGGTTAAGGATGGAGACTCTCTGATAAAAGGATTTCAGCACCTTTATGACAATCAAAAAAAAGATAGAGGTCACTGCCGCAATAATAAAGCATGAGGCGAAGATCCTTATTACAGAACGGCGGGGGGGCACACACCTTGAGGGGTTCTGGGAATTCCCCGGCGGTAAAAGAGAGCAGGGTGAAGCCCTTGAGGAGTGTGTTAAAAGGGAGATAAGGGAGGAACTCGGGGTAGTTATAAACCCTTATGAGCTGCTTATATCTGTGACCCATGAATACGAGACCAAAATAGTGGAGCTATACGCATTTTTATGCTCCCTTGTTAATGGCTCTCCCGCTCCCCTTGAAGGCCAGAAAATGCGATGGGTTGACACGGAGGAGTTATCTCTCTACCAGTTTCCTCCGCCAGATCAGAAAATTATAGAAATTTTATGTAAAGGCG
Source organism: Desulfatiglans sp. (assembly GCA_012513605.1). NCBI lineage: Bacteria > Pseudomonadati > Thermodesulfobacteriota > Desulfobacteria > Desulfatiglandales > Desulfatiglandaceae > Desulfatiglans > Desulfatiglans sp. The sequence goes on from JAAZBV010000069.1 coordinate 28,113, forward strand.
CCTAATTTATGCTTGAGAAATTAAAAGAAAAAGGATTTGAAATATTAGCCTTACATCATGCCGAAGCGATATTACAACATGATATGCCAGACGCCGTGACAGAGCTGGAATCAGTGCTTTCCAACATTACATTGCCAGTCGAAGAACTTGTTAAAGGTGGTGGAGGTGAAGGTCAACTAACCCAGAGGATGAGGCATGCCTTATCAAATTTGGGATGGAAAAAGCATATATTTCAAATCCAAAAAATTGTTGATGGTGTAGAAAAAGAGGCGATCTCCCATGAGATAGACCATGTAAAGCATTTTACCTCCGGTACATTTGCTTTAGAGATAGAATGGAATAATAAAGATCCTTTTTTCGACAGGGATCTGGAAAATTTTAAACGTCTTCATGCTGATGGCGTTATTTCAATAGGTGGAATCATAACGCGTGGAATATCTCTTCAGAACAACCTCAAAAAAAGTATAGCTAAGTTTGCAAAAAAAAATCATATTAAATGTACAGATGACCTTTCTCCTTATTATACCCCCACAGAAAGGCAGATAAAAAATATAGAAAATTCAGTGTCAAGTGCAGGATCATTTGGAGACGGCTGGGCAAATGTGTTTGTAGCAGATAAGTTTGGAGAGGCAACTACCCATTGGAAGAAATTAGAAATTAGAGTGAAAAGGGGAGTCGGGAATCCATGCCCATTACTCTTAATAGGCATCCCAGGATCTATTGTTACATTGTAATGTAGGGGATTGGTATGGCAGGAAAAATAATTAATCTCACTGAAGTAAACCCGTCTCGGGATCTACTCGAAAAAATAGAGGGTCAATATTCAACAATATTGGCTGACCCTCCGTGGCAGTTTCAAAACCGCTCAGGAAAGGTTGCGCCTGAGCACAGAAGGCTTCTAAGGTACCCCACAATGGAACTTAAAGAGATAATGGACCTGCCTGTTTCAAGGCTTGCTGCTGCAAAATCACACCTTTATCTCTGGGTGCCAAATGCACTGCTCATGGAGGGTCTTAAAGTCATGGATGCATGGGGGTTTACATATAAAACCAATATAGTCTGGTACAAAATACGAAAAGACAGTGGCCCTGATGGCAGAGGGGTAGGCTTTTACTTTCGTAATGTCACAGAGCTAATCCTGTTTGGTGTCAGAGGAAGTATGAGGACGCTTCAACCTGGCAGGACACAGGTAAATCTTCTCGCGACCCGAAAACGAGAGCATTCCAGAAAACCTGATGAAATTTATGGGCTTATTGAGTCATGCTCTCCAGGGCCATATCTGGAATTATTTGCCAGGTTTAAACAACCTGGATGGCATCAATGGGGTAATGAAGATGTTGAAGAGAATTCATTGTATAATGTAGCAAAAAGAAAAGGACATTCTGATGCCCAGTTTAGACTTTTTGAATCGCCCAGAGGTTATAAGGCGAATCAATAACTGCCATTCAGTGAAAAGAAGGCTGTTTTACTTTAAAGAAATTGAAGGATATTCTCATGCCCCTGAAGACTAAAATCGTTGCAACCATATCAAATATGAACTGTTCGCCTTCGTTTATAGAGAGGCTGTACAGGGCAGGTATGACAGTGGTCAGGCTCAATACCGCCCATATGACCCATGATGACGCCATTAAGGTGATAGAGGATACTCGAAAGGTCTCGGATAAAATAGGTATACTTATTGACACAAAGGGCCCTGAAATCAGGACATGCGCAAGTGATTCGCCGCTCAAGGTAAAATGCGGGGATAAAATACGGATCAAAGGGGCGCCGGGAAAGCCATCCCATGATGATGTAATCCATGTATCCTATGAATATTTCGTAAGAGATGTGCCTGTTAAAACCTCCATACTGATTGATGATGGCTTTATTGCCCTTACTGTAACCAGTAAGGATGAGGAATATCTGCATTGCAGGGTTGAAAATGACGGGGTTATATATCCCAGGAAAAGCATAAATATCCCATCTGTACATGTGAAACTCCCGGCCCTTTCTGAAAAGGACAAGGCTTTTATCGAGTTTGCAGCAGACCAGGAGCTGGATTTTATTGCACATTCCTTTGTAAGAAACAAAGAGGATGTTATTGCTGTGCAGGATATTCTTGACAGCAAAAAATCCCCAATAAAGATCATAGCCAAGATAGAGAATGCCCAGGGGGTGCAGAACCTTAATGAGATCCTTGATCATGCATATGGTATCATGATTGCAAGAGGTGATCTCGCAGTAGAAATCCCTACAGAGCAGATACCCCTTATTCAGAAAGATATCATCAAAGCCTGTATAGAGAGACGCAAGCCTGTTATTGTGGCCACCCAGATGCTTAACTCCATGATAGATTCGCCAAGGCCCACAAGGGCAGAGGTCTCAGATGTGGCCAATGCCTGCCTGGATCATACAGATGCGCTTATGCTTTCAGGGGAGACCGCAAATGGAAAATACCCAGAAGAGGCAGTGAAAACCATGGCCAGGATAGCGCTCGAGGTAGAGAGCAAAATAAGCAGCTATGTTGATGTCTCCTATTCCCTTGAAAACAGGGTCACAGCATACCTTGCAAAGGCCGCTGTAAAGGCGGCGCTGAGGCTCAATACAAAATGCATTGTTGCGGATTCAATGACAGGAAAATCCATAAGGGAGCTGGCAGCATACAGGGGTGATAACCCTATTTATGCCCAGGTCTATGACAAACGGGTGGTGCGTCTCCTCTCCTTATCCTTTGGTGTTTTTGCCGAATATTCGCCTATGGATGTTACTTCAACGCGCCCTTTAAGAAAAAAAATCTATTATCTTATTAATGAAATACCATTTAATGATGAAGATCTTATAATCATTCTTGCAGGGAGTTTCGGCGTGGAGCATGGGGCCTCATATATAGAGATAAGCTCTATTGAAAAATTCAGGGAAAAATGTGCATAATTTTTTTATTGTGTTTCAAGCGATTAGAATTTAATAATAGGTATAAATCCGAAAAAATAAGGTCTGAGTAACTATGCCCAGTCTCCTCGTAATAAATGGCCCCCTTCAGGATCAGGTCTTTGACCTAGGTTCAAAGGAGATCTTTTTCTGCGGCAGAAGCCCGAAGATGAATGATATTGCCCTGCTGGATATATCTGTCTCCCGCAAACACTTCAAGGTATTCAAGATCGGCAGGGATTTCTTTATTGAGGACCTGAACAGCAAACATGGCACCCTGGTTAATGGAGAGCCCATATCTCCAGGTGAGGGGTTCCAGATCAATGAGGGAGACCTTGTATCTGTCGGCAATACTGTAATGAGGCTTATTGATGTCGGTGGAAGGGGCTCATTAATCAAGCCTGCCACCTCACCTGACCATATTCCAGGTGAAATCTCTTCAGAGGATAAACCTAAAAAGGAGCGCCGCACCGCAAAAGAGCTTGAGCTGGTCTACAATGTTTCAGAGTTGCTAAAGACCCAGATGGATATAAATGCCTTTTTCAAGCTGTTTCTCAACCTGGTGCTGGAGACCCTGCCCAGGATAGATAACGCAAGTGTCTTTTTAGCGCAGGCTGGAGACCCAAAGGGGAAAATGGTAGAGATAGTAGCTGATTCACATGAAAAGACCTCCTCAAGGTACAAGAAAGAGATCATGAAAAGGGTGGCAAATGAAAAAAAGACCATAAGGATGTCCAATACAGATTTTGAACTGCCCCAGGCATACATAGAAAAGGGAGATACCCTTGAAATAAAGTCCGCAATGGGTGTCCCGATAATAAGCGGAAATGAGCTTCTTGGCGCAATTTATATTGAATCAATAAAGCCTTACGGGTTTCGCAAAAAAGACCAGTTCCTGCTTAACTCTCTTGTAGGCCCGATAGCAGTAGCTATTGAGAAAAACAGGCTGAACGGGAAGATAATACCTGAAAAAACACTTCCCTTTAGACAAAAATTGCTTAATATTTTTAAAAAATATTGATATTTTTAGCTTTATCAACCTGAAAACATGGAGGTATTATGGCAAAAAAAACAATCCAAACCAAATGGTTATTGCTGGGAGTCTTAACAGTGATGCTGTTCTTCAAGGTGTCATTGTATGCTCAGACTGAAAAGGGGATAGAATTGTTTAATGCCTATGAGTTCAGCAAGGCAGAGCAGGTGCTTCGGGACAATCTGAAGAGCGATCCCGGCAATATAGAGGCTGGCTATTACCTCGGATTGTCCCTTTATATGCAAAAAAAGTACGAAGATGCACTTAACGTTTTCAAGGGTATCAAGGATTCAAAAAAGGAGATCCCCCATAATAACGGCAGGCTTGAAATCATGATAACGCGTATATGCCTTGAACTTAAAAAATATCCTGAGGCGCTTCAGAGCCTGGAGGAGGCAAAGGCAGCCAAGGCTGACCCGGCAGATATACATGTTTACCAGGGGGCATATTATCTTGAGACAGGGGAACCCAAAAAGGCTATAAAAGAGCTGGAAAAGGCTATCAAGATTGACCCGGATAATGCATATGCGTATTTTTATGCGGGTTACGCCTATGTGCGTCTCGGACATCCGGCAGATGCAGAAAAGGCGCTTAAAAGATTTCTTGAGCTGGCGCCATATGCGCCCGAGGCAGAAAGGGTAAAGATTCTGGTAGATGCCCTCTGCTGAAAAAGGTATTGATAAAGCATTTAAATTTAACAGGGGTTTAATAGTCTGATATGAACAGCAACGAAACCAAAGATGATGATCTGGCCGTAGTCCGCCTTAAATATAAAAAGGGTGACCTTATAATAAAAGAGGGTGATTATGGGGTATCCATTTATAAGATAATTGAGGGATCGGTAATTATATTTACTGAAGCAAATGATGCTGTTATTCCGCTTGCCACCATAGGGCCTGGCGCTGTTATAGGGGAGACGATCTTTCTTAATGATAAAAATATGATGGAACGAAGGTCTTCATCCGCAAGGGCGCTTGATGATACCCTGGTGGAGGTGTGGCATCCGAAGCTATTAAAAATGGAATATGAACAGATGCCCCCGGTAATAAGGTACCTGGCAGATCAGACACTCACACATATTGGAAGGATGAATAAGATTGTAGTAAAACTCACTGACCAGAAGATAAAGAGAAGAGGACATCAGAGAGAGGCTGACCCCTGGGCGACAAAAAGGCGTTATTACAGGAAGAGGGTAAATCTGCCTTTTCTCTGTACTCCCCTTTATTCAAGTTCAAAGAGCACATTGAAGGGGTTGATAAGGGATATCAGCCTCGGTGGAGCAGGTCTTGAAATAAGGCCAGTATTAAGCCCTGTTTTCCCATACAGGGTTGGAGAAGAATTTCTTATTTCAACTACACTCCCTAATAATAGAAACATAGAGTTTTCATGCAGACTCGTGAGTATCAAAGAGGGTAAATTCCATGATATACGTATTCTGGGGGTCTCATTTATTGAACTCTCCGAGCACTCGGCAAAAAACCTGGGCTTTTTCCTGATGCCCTGATGAAAGGAATCGTGTTATGTCAATTGAAAAGTATTTATACCCCTATATTACCCAGGAAGAGGAATACGAAAAGGGCGAGGCAATTATCAAAGAAGGGAGCAGGGGTGACTGGGTCTATATAATCCTTGAAGGGCTTGTAAAGATAAAAAAGATGTCGCTCAAGGGGCAGATAACTATTGCACCGCTCACTGAAGGGGAAATATTTGGCGAAGCCACCCTCTGGCAGGCAGGTCAGGGGGTAACAAGGAATGTATCCATAGTTGCAGAAACAAGGACAAGGGTAGGGCTGTTGGATACAGCACTCCTGTTAAAAGAGTACGAGTCCATATCCCCAAGGCTGAAAAGCCTTATCTCATCTCTCATACAGAGACTTACAATCACCACACAGAAAGCAGTAAGACTTGCCACAGAATAGCTATTTCAGGACATCGTTTTACTCAGATAAAGGGGTTTTTACATCATGAATTGCTTCATCAAGAGAGGTCTAGTCCTTTTCAGCCTGGTCATATTTTTATCTATCGGCAATACAGTTGCTGCCGAGAATGGGGATGAACTCTTTCCTGTTTATGAGAGCATAAAACCAAATATTGAATTCTGGAAAAAGGTTTATTCTGAATGCACCACATCTCAGGTGATTATCCATGATAAGAGGCACCTCTCCCTTATATATGAGATAATTAATATTAAAGGCAAGGATGAACCAGGGGCACAGAAATACAACAAAAATATTGTAGACAAAAAAAAAGAGCATTATTCAGATATGCTTAAAAGGCTTGCATCAGGCCATAAGGCATCATCAGAAGAAGAAAAACGCATTCACGGGCTCTTTTCTGAAAATAACCTGAAACATCTTCTCAAAGAGGCACATGATAATGTGCGCGCCCAGCTTGGTCAGAAAGACCGTTTCATGGCCGGTGTAATACGTTCCGGGTCATATATAGATGAGATAAAGCAAATATTAAAGAGCCACGCCATGCCGGAAGATCTGGCATACCTTCCCCATGTTGAGTCTTCATTTGATTATCAGGCATACAGCAAGGCCGGGGCAGCTGGCATCTGGCAATTCACCAATGCAACAGGGAAAAGATTCCTGAAGATAGATTATGCTGTTGATGAACGACGTGACCCTATACTCGCGACACATGCAGCAGCAAAATTTTTAAAAGAAAATTATAAAACCCTTGGTTCATGGCCAGTGGCGCTCACAGCTTATAACCACGGTCCGCAGGGCATGCAGAGGGCCGTTAAGGAGCAGGGTAACTACGAAAAAATATTTAACAACTATAAGAGCCGCTCATTTGGCTTTGCCTCCCGGAATTTTTATGCAGAGTTTCTTGCTGCACGCGAGGTGGCGAAAAATCACAGGAAATATTTTGGAGAGTTAAATTTTGACAGGCCCATAAAAAGAATAAATTTGGAGGCCCCAGGTAATATAGATATAGAGGATCTTGCCAGACATTTCAATCTTTCAGTGAGAGTCCTCAGGGGATTAAACCCTGCATTCCGAGAGCCAATATATTTAAATCAGAAATACATTCCAAAGGGATGCACTATTCATCTACCCCCTGATTCAGTATCAAAGGAGATGCAGGCCTCTTTAAAAATACCGGCACAGCTTTTAAAGGGCAGTCAGAAACCCAGCCACTTTTACCAGGTAAAAAAAGGTGATACCGCCAATAAGATAGCAAGGAAACATAATGTCAGGCTTCAGGACCTTATAAATGCAAACCAGCTCAATTCAAGGGCAGCAATTTATATAGGGCAGAACCTGAGAATACCTGTGGCCGGGGAGAAGATTGCGGCTGCATCTGTTAAGAAAGAACCCGTTTTAAAGCAAGAGCCGGTAAAGAAATCCTCCGATACTGGCAAGTCAGTATCTCCTTCATCTGCAGGAAAAGCTGACACCCCAATTTTACCCGGCATTGAAGGGGCTGAAATTGTTGCTCTTCCTCCCCCTGACTCTATTGAGGAGACTGTATTAATAAACCCGGCCATAGTAACTGGCGATTTTAATGTAAAAAAGGTCATGCTTGTTAATGGTAAATCTGTCGGCACAATACAGGTAGAGCCTGAAGAAAGCCTTGGCCGCTATGCAAGCTGGCTCCAGACAAGCAGTCAGAATATCCGGACTCTTAACGGGTTTTCCGCATCAGCTAATATACGTGTTGGCCAGAAAATAAAGATACCCCTCAACAATGTTTCAAAAGAGACCTTTGAGGAAAAAAGGTATGAATATCACAAAGAGTTAGAAGAGGATTTTTTTGCATCCTATAAGGTTGATAGGACAGATGAATACATAATAAGGGGGGGAGATAATCTGTGGTCTTTGTGCAAAGAAAAATTTGAGATCCCTTTCTGGCTTTTAAAAAAGTACAACCCGGAAACAGACTTCAGCCGTCTTGCATCCCGGCAAAAGCTGATAGTGCCGGTTGTATCAAAGATAGGGAATGGAACCGGCATTAACTAATAATTGATTTTAAACCTGAAGTTGAAGTTCCGGTCTTCATTGCTTGAGACTGATGATGGATACTGCATAAATCCCTGGAAGCTGTCACTGAAGTTGCTGCCGCTAATAGAGAAGGACATATTGTCTGTGAGTTTCTGCTGATAGGTCAATGAAAGACCTACAGTGTTGTCAAATGCCTCCACTTCATGGCCTGGAAACGAGTATTTCTGAAGAGGCATGTGCAACCCGCCTGTCATAGACCATTTGTCCGATGAAGAGAAGAGCCTGTAGTTCAGGTCAAGGGCCACCCTTGGAAGGTTATACCTCTCTATCTCAGAACTGTAGTCAAAATATGAGAGAGATGGGATAATGGACATATTGTCGTTCACATCAAAACGCCCTGAAATCTTAAGCCCCTGGGTATATTCAGGCCTGATCTCGTCCCTTATGCCCTTATAATCCATGTAATATGCGCCATCAGGCATATCCCTGTCATATAAAAAGGCGCTTCTAAAATAGCTGAAACTGGTCAGGCTGGAATGAGATTCCCTGGTAAACCCGAACTCCATAGTATTATATATATTAATGATATCGCTGTATTCTGTGTAACCATCCAGACCTGATCCTGAAAGGTTATGAAGCCTCTCATTATTCATGAACGAAAGATTTACATCTTCTGAGTTGATAACCCATTCCATACCTATGAAGAAATCACCCGGACTATATTTATCTCTATCAGATAGGCGTTTTGAGCTGACCACCTTTGTGCGCCAGTACGAGGTATTCAATGAAGATATTGCAATGCCGGTGCTCCTGCCTGCATGAATGAATTCACCATTGGACAGGTATATACCTACATGGTTGATCCGCTTTTTTTTGCCACTCATTGAAAAAAAGATAAGATCGCCAGTGCGAAGGGCATCCAGAGAAACCGGGGAAAATTCGGGCAATGAAGACTGCTGTGATGACTGGTGCGGCAGATCAATGCTGAAGTATTTACTGTAGATCTCTTTTACAAAACCGGAGCAGTCAAAACCCTTTATTGTTGCTCCGCCGTATTTGTATTGTATACCAAGGTAACTCTTCATCAGCTCCTGAAGATCTTCGTCAGAAAAGGAGTTCAGCCATGATATCTGTTCATTAACCTGTTGTGTTGCAGCCGCTTTTGCCTCGATAAATGGAGAAAAGAAAAGAAGTATCAGGCCTGAAAAAAAAAGTCCCCGAAACGCCTTTTGAGATATATGAGAAAGAAGCCTGTTCATAAAATCAACTATTTCCCGGTACCGCCTGTGTATTAAGTCTTAATGAGTAAGTGAAAAAGCTACTGTCTGTATTTGCCTAATGCAATAATCCTGCCCGGATGATCGCACTTTATGAAACAGATGGTGCAATATATTAGGAAGAGACCTTTCTGTCAAGATTTTTCAGGCAGGGATAATCCATGAATAACATATTGAATTATCTAGAAATATTGATTATAAATCACCTTAAAAAATTGATTTAAAAGTTGCATGAATAATATTTGCTTTTCTGTGCCTCTCTGTTTTATATTCCTTTGAAATACACCACCTCAATCAACCTTTTTTATACCAAGGAGTTATCTTATGTCGAAAAAAATAGACTCTGACAGAAAAGAAGCGCCGGAACAGAAGAAATTCACAAGACGGGATTTCCTTGCCATCAGCGGGACTGTTGTGGCCGCTGATGTCCTGCTCGCAGCAACCCCGGTGGGAATGACGGCAACTGCTGCTGAAAAAGAGGCGGCCTCCTACCCGGAATCAAAGGCCTACCTGGTCTATGACAGCAAGAAATGCATGGGCTGCACCACATGCATGCTGGCCTGTTCATTGACCCATTACGGGGTTCAGAACCTCTCTTTGTCACGCATCCAGATAATCCAGGATTCATTTGGCAAATTCCCGGACGATATAAAGATTGCGGTATGCCGCCAGTGCGTAACACCTCCCTGTGTTATAAACTGCCCTGTTGGCGCAGCATACATAGACACGGAAAACGGCAATGTGAGGAGGATCAATGAGGAGGAGTGCATAGGCTGCAAGACCTGCCTTGAGATGTGTCCGCAGCAGCCGCACAGGACTGTATGGAATCATATCGCTGAAAAGTCCTCAAAGTGTGACCTCTGTATTGACATCCCCTTTTGGAATGAAAAAGGGGGGCCAAATGGCAAGCAGGCATGTGTATCAGCATGCCCCATGCAGGCTTTAAAGGTTGTTTATGAGACCCCTGATCAGAAGGAGACAGAGGGGTATAATGTGAACCTGCGCAATGATAACTACCTGAACCTGGGGCTTGTGGATGACAGCAGGATCGTGCCACCCATGATGAAGAATGCAAAGCCAAAGCCCTTCTTCAGCAAACCCAAACCTGAATCAAAGGAATAGGAGGTAAGATATGAAAGGCGGATATACAGGTAAAATAGCAAGGGTAAACCTGACCGATAAAACGGTCAGCACACTTTCGACAGAAAAATATCTGGCATTTGGGGGCGGCCATGGAATAGGATCGGCAATATTCTTTGATCTTGTAGGTGATCAGTTGCCATTTGATGCATTTGATCCAAGAAATCTGATCATGATGATAACATCACCCTTTTCAGGCACCTTTATGCCTGGCTCAGGAAGGTGTGACGTACAGGGGCTAAGCCCAATGCTTTATCCGATAGAATGGTTCGGGCACAGCAACTTTGGAGGCCGCTTTACGGCCCAGTTGAAATTTGCCGGATGGGACGGTGTTGTTGTTGAAGGAGCGGCAGATAAACCCTGCTGGATAAATATTATTAATGACAAGGTGGTCATTGAGGATGCCAATGGAATATGGGGCATGGATACATGGGACACCCAACAGGAGATTGCAAGAAGGGTAATGCCCTCTCTCAGGCATGGCGAATGGGCTGAGGTAAGTGATGATGATTACTCTACTCAGGTGCCGGCCGTGGTGTGCTGCGGCCCCGCTGGCGAAAATAAAAGCCGTCTTGGCTGCCTGCTTCAGGGACCAGGTTCACAGGCTGCATTGTGCGGTTTCGGAGGGGTATTCGGTTCAAAGAATCTCAAGGCCATTAGCGCCATAGGAACGGGGAGTGTGCCCATTGCCGATCCCAAGGCATTTATGGATACGCGTCTGTGGTTTAACAAATTTCAGTGGAATGTAGACAACCCTCGTGAGGGCAACCGGTTTCTTTCCGGAATGTACAGGGTGTCGGCAGGCGCTCCCAGCGGCGCGAACACCACCAACGGACAGGTTCCTCTTGTTCCTGCCAGGGCTGCCGCCTGCGCTTCGTGCCCGCGGGGCTGCCGCATGCGAACTGCAAGTTCTGACAGCAATGAATCCGTTTGCGGCGGGACAATGACCTTCGGAAGTTTAGGGGCCGGCGGAGATCAGAAGAAGACGCGCAGAAACAATGACCTGATGCAAAAATATGGTTTCGGTCACTGGCAGCTTATACCGACAAAAAACTACCTTAAGAATCTTTATGACAGGGGTCTGGTGGGAAAAGGCAAAATGATCGAATGCGATCTCCCTCTCGATCAGTGGGACTCAGAAAGTTTCCCTGACATGCTTATGGAGGCAATGGCATCGCGCAAAGGAATAGGCAACGATCTTGCAGAAGGCGCCGCGAGATTCGCCAAAAAATACGGGCTGCTTGAGGAAGACCTTCATAAGGGCGTGCTTCCTCTGACTTACTGGGGCACTTCCGACCACTACGATGCCAGGATCGAGGTGGAATGGGGGTATGGATCCCTTTTGGGAGAACGCGATCTTATGCTGCACATGATGTCCGATTATCCCCTGCACTGGATGGCGTGGACGGGTGATCCCTTTCTGACAGCCGAGCAGGCAGCCAGGCTTTATACCGATGCCATGGCGCCTTACAACGGAGACATATTCATGGCGGATTACAGTGAAGAAAGGATGTACTCCGAGAGCAAGGTCAAATCGGTTGCATGGGTTAAGCATTATGAAAAATTCTGGATCGGGGCGGGCGGTTTCTGCGGCTGGCGATGGCCCATGTGCATTACCTGCACCACTGAAGACAGGAGAGGCCCCACGCCGGAAGCGGAGCCAAGATTCTGGAACGCGGTAACGGGCCAGAACCTCTCATTTGCAGATGGGATGGAGATCGGACATAAAATCTATACCCTTGACAGGGCCATCTGGGTGCTGCAGGGCAGACACAGGGACATGGAGGTATTCCCCGATTACATATATGACCAGCCTTCAAGGGGAAGTGACATGCCCATGTACATAAATGGAGAATGGAACTATAATAGTGGCGCCGGTAGAAAGATTGACAGGAAAAAGTTTGAAGAGTGGAAGACAAAGTTCTACAAGTTCGAAGGTTATAACCCTGAAAACGGCTACCCGACACGCAAAACCCTTGAAGGCATGGGGCTAAAAAATGTTGCAGAGCTGTTAAAGAAGAGGGGCAAGCTGGGGTAAACGATTTAAATTTTTTAATTCAGATTTGACTATAGGCGGGGGGAACCTCTCCCCACCTATAGTTATTAACTGATGTTGAGAAGAGTGTCTTATAGTTATTCTTCAATTGTTTTTCTAATATCGAGCCATTGCTAAAGGATATTAAGTATAGTTTCCTTATCATTAACATATCTTTTAAAAACCAATATTCCAAAAATGAGGATAGCCCAATCCCATTTATGTAATACCTGGCAATGTTATTATTTCCATCAGCCTCTTCCTGCAGGTTTAATATTGTTTTTTAATTCTTTCAATTTCTTCCTTTACTGTATCGGAAAGGTTTAATGTTTTTTCATCCAGACGTTGTAAGCCACCTGAATACGAATAAGGGCAAGATGGGTCTATAGATCTTTGGATGTTTAATTTTTTAAGACTTGCGGGCACAAGCTCTTTTGCAGCACGTTCCACCAAACGTCTTCTGGACTGGTTTTCCCCTGTGAGTTTTGCTCTCATTTTAGCATATGATAAGATGCTTACAGGAGAGTCTTTGTGTCCGCCATACAGGCTAAATACAAAATTGGTTTCTCCTGAATAAATATCCAGTTCTGTGATTCCCACTACCATTGTATATGGATCTTTTGAAAAATAAGGAGAAATTGATAATGAAAGCCAACTCATAATAGGGTCTGCTTCCCATTGGTAACCTTCCTCATCCATTTTATTGAAAATTTGATTTATGGAGGTTACAGCCTGGGGGCCTTCCTCTTTTGCTTTTTTCATTATTTCCTCTTTTAGTTTTGATAACGACCAGTCATTAAAATCAGATTTTGTTTTCCATATATTTGAGGCAATTTTTTCCAGATAGGGTCTATAGGTAGACCTCGATGATTCAGGCGGAGTCCAATTGACAGGCAACCTTCTTATAACAACAGGAATTGATGTGATCTTCTCGTATGTAATAGCTATTTCATCAAGAAACCAAGGATTGCACGGTTCTAAGGGGATGAGTATAACCTTTAGCCCTTTTTCATTCTGATTTAAGACCTGGTATGAGGAGATTGTAGGAATGTCTTTGTTTAATATTTTAGCAGAAGCATTCAGGAGTTTTTCTTCCTCTGCATCTCTTTCGACTATTTTGGCACACTGAATTGCCTCCTCACTATTTTTTATTATCGAGGAATATTCTATTTGAGCATCATAATTTGATGGGCTGGTCTGTAATAAATTTCTGTATACATCTATAACCCTTGGATCATTTTTGCTTGCAAGCAATTTGGCAAATTCATGAATAGGTCCTCCCCATCTTCCCATAACAACATTACCATATTTTAAAGCCACCTTATATTGATGTTCTCTGGCTGCTGATGTAATAGCGGTAATATAACTATCAATATTTGTCGCAAATGTATTGGGTACTTTGTATTTCCAAAAATATGCTCCTTCAGGAGTACCATATAACAGATTTACCGAATGATCGGATTGTGTGTCACTGATAAGGATAACAGCAAAAAACTCTTTCAGGGTGAGTATATTTCCCCCGACTTCTTTAATGCTTTTATCAATCTCTTCGGCGATTCCCTGATATACAGACTGTATTGTATTGGGTGTAGCGTCAAGATATTTTAAAGTGATTTCATGTTTGGGTAGATTTTCCCATTGAAGCAGAAAGAAATTCTCATCTTTTATATTTTTATGTAATTTCCATTCGCCTATTTTATTAGGGAAAAAAATTTCCTCTTCCACAAAACCAAAAAACTTGGGCAGATCTTCTGCATTAGTAACATATGGTAAAAATATTAAAGACATGAAGATTATTATTTGGATTGTTTTTGTCATTCCAGGTTCCTTTTTTTAATAGAGACATTATCAAGATTTAATGGTTAGTCACCTGGTCGTAATGATAATGGTGACTTTTCATTTTTTCTAAAGGTTGCGGTTGTTCTAATAATTTCATTTTTAATCATTATCGTTAAAATAATCGTAGCCTAGAACCATTTTCAAATAGGTGATGCGGCAACAACTCCAGTGTCACTATGTCCTGCTACTGCGGACAACAGCCTATTTTTCTGATTATTTAAGCCTCAAAAATAGTTAAAAAACCTCGAACGATAATTACTCTATCAACTGAAAGACAAAACAATTCCTAATAACACCACGCAACCGATTGGCCATATAACCGATGCAATAATAAGGATAACTGCTTGCTGCCGTAACTTCCAAAGGTCATTATGTTGTCGAAGTAAGGCTATGGACTCCTTACGAAAAAGAAACGTAAAGTTCTTTGGCTCCCATATGTGGGAGGTGTGACATATCGTTTAGCCTCATCTGGACACTTCTTCAAGAAATGATTACGCACACAATTGAATTGAAGCGCAGTAAAAAACCATAGCACACCGGTCGAAATAAAAATTATCAATGGTACTATTTCGTTTTGCATGATCCTGAATCCTTTCCAAAAGCATATCCAGCAGTTTTAACAAATAATCCTTGTATCTCCGCGAATGTAAGACTAAACCCATTTAGTTTTCTTAACTACCTTTAAAATAATTTTCTATATTATTCTCATCGATATATTGTTTAAGTTTTTTGGATATATATGTACCAACCGGGAAGCCCAAATATAATAAACTCAAATATAATTTCATCAGATAAAATCCCCATCTTTTTTGAAAAACAATTCCTAATCCAATAAAGGAATGAAACAAAGAAGATAATAATATGAAAACTTGAAATTCAATAGTATACCTAATATCGACTCGTAATAAAAAATGCATAGTCATTCCTAGGATAGCTATGCCAATAAGTGTATATCCGAATATGAAAATTGGTTTTAAGATATAATTTGTTTTCATTTTTTACAACCCTTACCCTGTTTCCAATACCATCGTATAAGCATTGAGGGGTGCAACCTTTAATTAGTCAGCAATTTATAAAATAAAAGACAAATTACACTTACACATACAGCTACAATGGCGATTTGGATAGTTTCTTTAATTAACCACCCTTTAGGTTTTTCCACTATTTTATTATTGATTATTGAATATAGATCCGAGCCCTCTTCTACTTCATTTTTTATTTTTTTTATTTCATTTGCAATATCAGTAACCCATGCCTTCCGCTCAGGTACATGCAATTCAATTAAAGAGTTGTTATGCAATAAAATGGTCAATTTAGAAGATATGAAATCAGGATGTTTCATATTTATTGAATTAATGCTTTCAAGGGGAATAGATTCGTCTAGCGTTTCAATATTAAAAGCATTTGATTCAAAATGAAGCCGAATATTTGTTAGATACCATGTCCCGCCAACCCAAGCAAATGGTGTTAGATAGTTACCGCGGTAATTCCCACGACTTTTTCGTATCAGTTTTTCATTAACATTGAATTGCATATATTTATTTACCACTTGAAGAATTGTTCGTTCCAGAAAAACTGCTTTTATTTGAAGAAGGATTGTTTTTTACATCTGCAAATACCGGGTCTGAAACCATCAAAATAGAATCTACCACTCCAGTTGTTATTCCTGTACGCACCGCTGCTTGTATTCCGGTTTTTGAAATTGTAGTTACGATATTCCCTACACCTGCTCCTACAAAAGCAGAAATGGTGCCAGATACATCAGCATTCGCGACATCAGATATATCACCTCCCATTAAAGATGTTGATGCTGTACCCAATAATGTCCTTCCGATCAAAGAGGCTGGAGTACAACGATTTTCCAAGCTGATACCCGCAGAGCTCTCAGGATTTCTTTATTTTGCCTGTTTTAATTAGTACAATCATAACTAGAATAAAAATAAAAATAAAACAGAATAAATAAATAGTTATAAAACGAGATATTTTCATTTCGCATAAAACATTAATCCACAGATATATAATTTGACCAGGTATGATTAAAAAAAATAATAAAAAAATAAAAGGGAGGGTAACCCTCCATATTATATCTATCGCCTTAAAAAATTTATTTTCATTATTACTTTTCTCTTCAATGTAAGTCTTAAATTTGCCAACATACAACATAAAGAATCCTATGCCTAGTCCGACTAACATAGACATGATTACAACAAAGAAATATAAAAAAGGTACTTTACACATTATTTAGCTCTACTGCCTCCATATATCCCTTATTCTTTAATCTAAATTATGTCTTATATTTTTAATTTCTCGTTTCTCTTGTCTTAATAAAATAGATTACTCCAACAATTACAGCAAAAATTAGCGCAACGATTTCTCCATCAAAACCAAGTCGATTACTAAAGCTAGCGAGCACTGCACATACAAGAATAAATGCTATAAAATATACACCTCTTTTCTTGTTTTTTCGTATTTCTATCCATGAAATTAGCAAGATCCAAATTATACAAATTATGGTTAGAGCTCCCATCTGAAAATCCTTTATTTTAGTTTTAGCTAAATGATTCTTATTTACTATTATTAGAAGATGTCAACTGGTTATATGCGAATTTAGCTGTGGGGAACAAAGTTCCTCTTCCAACAGCAGTAGCTATTTCACCTAATGCAGCATTTCTATTGGAAACTTGCATAGCTGTGGCAATGGGATTGCGGTACTTTCCTGCCGCCATAGCAATTTCCCTTGCTTTTAAATTTTTTGAAGCGACACTATATGCTTTATAAGCTTTAATTGCTTTACTACCTTGAGTAAAAGCCCCATACCCTATAGCACCGGATACTGCCCCAACCCCACTAGAAATAAACACAGATTTCAAATTAATATCTGAAAAAGCACTTTCACCCTGTGCTATATTCGATGCCGCTTGAAACATAAGATCAGCAGCGGAACCTCCAATCGCCCCAAAAACAGCACCTAAAATTGCTGCTTCTCCTTCTGGATCAATCAACAACACCGGGTTGTTGTTCACATACACATATAGATTTACATCCCCACCCCCGAACCCCAGGGGGTCTTCTGATATAAACCTTCCCAGTGTCGGATCATAATAGCGGGCTTTCATATAGAAGAGACCATTAGGTTCTGACATAACACCATACTGCCCTACATACTTGAACGGTTGCACAAAGGTTTCCTGTTCATTTCCTATTTCTCCAAAGGGTGTATATGCGTACTTGTTTACTATATTCTGGCTGCTGTCTGTTATGGCAATTGTGCTTCCTGTTGCATTATAATGATAGCAATATAATTCTCCTGTTGCAGTTACCATCGCCATTAAGCCATTACCATATATGTAATACCTCTGGATTACATTATTTGCATCAGCCCCTGCAAGCAGGTTGCCTCTGGCATCATAGATATATTTTGTAGTAACACCATTTCTTACAGCCCTTACCCTGTTTCCCATACCATCGTAAAAGTACTGTATGGTACTCCCTATGGTCTTAAGCCTGTGCTCATAATCAAAGGTGTATGTCGTGCTGTTTTTTGCTGACAACTGCCCTTCGTCATCATGGGTGAAGGTGTCTGCCCCTGCGGTTAGCAGCCTGTTCTTCTGGCTGTTGTATGTATAGTTAATGGTTTGGGCGCTTGGGTCGAATGTTAAAGGCTCATTTTTCGCTATATGTGTCCTGTTGCCATTGTTATCCAGGGTAAAATGATAGGTGGCTAAGGGTGTTGTATCGCCTTTTTCATTCTCCAGATCAGCTAACCTGTCCGCATTATCATACCCATAATAAACCTTCGTCCCATTAAACTGGTCTATCTGGTCAAGACGCCCTGAAGCATCATAATAAAATGTGCTCGCCGGGGTGCCAGTTACAAAGTTGATGGTAACTGTCTCAAGCCGGTTCAGTTCATCATAGGTGTAGGTGACTGTCTTATTGCCCGGATAGGTCAATGTGGTGAGGTTCCCTGCATTATCGTAATTGTAAGCAATCTCAAACCCCTGTGCATCTGTAAATCTCCTGAGCCTACTTGCTGCATCATACTCATTGTATGTGGTTGTACCAATGGAATCCTGCATCCTGTACAGGTTATCACGTGAATCATACTGGAAACTCACAGTTGAAGCATCCTGATAGGTGATTGTATCCATCTTACCGCTGGGAGTGTAGCTGTATGAGATAGTATTGTTTTTCCGGTCTGTGATGGTATGAAGGCTCCCATCATCATAATAGGTGTAGCCAGTTGCCTTACTTAGAGGATCTGTCCTGGTTAAGATTTGCCCCCTGTTGTTATAGGTAAAGCCTGTATGTGAACCAGCCTGATCATTCAGGTCTGTCATCCAGCCTCTTGAGTTGTATGTGTAATCTACAATAGGTTCTGTATCCACTTTGGAGGTATCAGGGTTTCCGAATGGATCATATGTTAATGTGGTTATAATCCCTTTGCCATCTGATGTTGTATTTGTAAGCCCGTTTGGATAATAGGTTATATCTCTATGAATCTCCTTTCCTGTTTCAGGATATGTGGTAGTTTTTTCAAGGCGATGTTCAGAGTCATAGTCAAGGTGAGAAAGGTTTCTCTGTATGACATCATTCATAGTCAGATAAGTATCTGTAAGCTGGAATTCCGTATCATATGTATATTTAGAGTCATATTCTATTCCTGATAAAGGGCCTACAGCCTTTACAAGATTATGATTGCCATCATATATAAACTCTGCCTCATTTCCCCTCGGGTCAGTCGTTTTAACAACATGGTTTTGTCCATCGTATTCAGAGTAACTCCTGTTACCTATGGCATTTTTAAAACTTACGGTTCTCCCCTTATCATCAAAATAATAAACCGCCTGGTTACCTTCTGTATCCTCTTCTATATTTCTGTAACCTGAAAAATACAGGTTGTATGTCCTGTTAACTATACTGCCATTAATCTTTCTTGGGACTGTCTGGGTTTTAACCCTGTCAAGCTCATCATATGTATTGGTTACAGTTATTATATTCAGGGGGTTGGTAAGGGTTGTAATCCTGTTTTTGGTATCGTATCCATATTGCCACAGCTTATTCTCAAGGTCTCTGAAACCAGTCAGATTACCATTGGTGTAGTCATATGATACTGACCTACCTGTGGAATCTGTAACAGTATCAAGGAAATCACCATCATATGTTAAGGTTAATGACCTTTGAAAGGTATCCCTGACAGTTTGTAACTTGTCTCCTGAATACTGGAATGTCAGAGAGTTATTGTCCGCATCAACGATTGAACTAATCTTTTTATCTGTATTGAAGTTTATATTCATGTCAAAGCGGTCTTCCAACCTGAAGGTTGTACCTTCAACCAGTTTCACAGTCGTATTCGGAGGGGAGTTATATGTCCCATCCGCGAGTTTCACAAAATCAAGTGTTTTACTCCCCATATGGACTGTAACTACATTATCAATAAGTTGGTCAACCATCCATTTTTGTATCTGTGAAATCGTTAGCCAGTTAATCAGGCTGTCTTGAGTCTCCATCAGGTCATTTGCTACAAATAAAGAAACAATAGCCGATGCCGAATCAATTGGTGTTCTTCTGCCTAAACCGGGGTTTCCATCAGAGTGTGTTTCGAGAAACACATCATAGTTATGAGACCAACCTCTTCCCAGGACGCCATCCTTATAATTTGAACTGCTGTTATATGAACGGGTCAATCCCAACCCCATTGTGCCTGATGCACCTAATGAGATATCTGTATTACTGGACAGAAAAGCCCCTGAAAGCATATCTACTGGGTCATTACTTGTAGGGGGGTTCAACTGGGCTTGTGTGCTGATATTTGCCACTGAAAGAGAGGTTTGGTAGTATACTTCATCAACATTTACTGGTTCAGAAACACTAGAATATCCGCCATTATAATCACCGGAGATAATCATCCCTACTGACCCGCTGTTTCCTGAATGGTAATACTGGATATACCCCAGGCCAGTCCATTCGTTTAATACAATATTGGCATCCTGTGGTAATATAAATTTAAAGCCGGCATTAACGAGGCCTTGAATTTCGGTAATTTTAGTTGATTGATAATTCTGTAATTGGGGGGTAATGGTAGAAAAATTGCTGCTGGTTACATAAAAGCTTTTCTTATTGTTTGCATTTGAAAGTTGGAGGAGTTTTACAGTTGATGCTCCGATTTTATCTATCCCCTGTAACTGTTGCAGGATTCCATGTTCAAATGCGCTTGAGAAACCACCTATTGCAAAAAACCATTGAAAAACTTCACTACTATTACCATGTTCTGAAGAGGGTGTAACATACCCCATTTTTACATCAATATAATACCCTTCTTCCTGGGCCATTATTCCTATTTTATGCTGCCTTACAGGGATTACTCCAGCCAGTTCCCCCATCATTTTCTCTACAAGGCTGCACTCATTAAGCCAGGTCATTGCCATTATATTGAGTGATTCTCCAAGAACTGTTTCAGACTCAGGCGTGCCTGTTACTTTATTCTCAGTAAGTGTCTTGTTACGTTCCTGCATTAACTCATTTGACACGTTTTCAAAATCACATGCCAGAGCATATGCACCGCCGCTTTTCAGATGAAACGTTTCTGACTGGTCACAATAAGTCCCGCCACTCGATGCATAAGGGTGGTTTGCTGTGACAACTAAATTATATACTGTTCCAACAGTTGTAGCATTCCCTGTGGCGACCAATTCGCCTTCCACCTTGAGTTGAGGTGCATTGCTCGCTCCTGTAAAGAATATCGTTACCCTTTTACCTGCAATCTCAAAACTTGAAAAGGCACGGTCAATCCCCTGATGCTGCACCCTTATCTTGAGCCGATAGGTATCAGGGATAGTTGAAAAAACTGTTTGATTGGCAATATTTGTTTGAAATGGAAGGGTCGTAGGGTATGTTTCAAGCTCCTCATATATACCCTTTGGGCCGCCTATTATCTCTCTGATTTCAGAATTAGGTTTATTACTCCTGATGTAATTAACAAGATTGTTGCTATAGCTTTGAAGAGTTGCCTGAATATTACTTTGATTCAAATTCTGTATATAATCAGCTCCGATTGTAGCACCGGCAGCGGAAGCACTTAGTAGGGCAGTCTTATTGTATCCCATTGCCGAGGCCAGATCGATGCCTGTATCGTAATTGTTCTTTCTGAAAGCAGGGTCAAAGACATAATTGGTGCCATTAATATTTACCCGAACCCAGACTCGCATTATAGTGACCGAGTTACTGCTGTATGATACTGGAATGCCGCCATTGGCAAATACCTGGGCAATTACACCTGGATTAGAATCAGTTCCAAGCCATGCTGCCAGGTCAGAAACAGAGTATGTTACATCACCTGAAACATAATCAGCTGTAAACCCAGAAGTTCTCACCAATGCAATTAATAGTGAGGCCTGATCAAAATCATTTCCCCTTCTTGCAAGAAGTGTTGCTGTAGCGCCATTAACAGAGCCAAATGAGGGGACATAATCTATGTGATTCTTCACATAATCAAAGATAAGCTTGGGGTCATGCTGTAAACCCCTGGCAAGTTCTACAATTTGAGGGGTAGCCTGGGTTTCAGATGTGGTCAACCCATCGCCCATTGACATAAGGAGTATATTCTCTTTTTTAAATGGCAGGGTTATTTCTTTTACATCTTTTTGCTCTAGAATTGCCCTTGCTTCCACTGGACTAACAGGCTGCGTTGCAGTGACTATCTGCCAGCCTGGTTCTGAGGCGTATGCAGATAAGCTCATTAATGTGACGATGGAGAATAAAAATATGTAAATCGAAGAATTTATTATTTTTCTGATGGTTTGTTTCATGGCTGTTTCCTTATCGTCCTATAACTGAGAAATATAGTATCAATTCTAACGTATTGTCTTATTCACACGATTTCCTACAACATCGTATTCATAGTACATCTCATATGTTATCTGGTAATCTGCGATAACTGCGGTACTGGTTAACCGGCCTAGTATGTCATATTTATTGTATTGCCCTGGGGCAGGTGTTGAGTTTGAGCTTATAGGATTGGTCTCAGCAATGTACTCGATATAATTGGTATAGAGGTCTAAATCAGGGTCGCTGTTTCTGTCATAGACTATCGGGTTTGTCCCTGAGTTTACCTCCCAGAAATTAGGAAGATCATCATTATCAATATCGCCATATGCGTCATTAACAAGCGGATTAAAGCCATAGGTAATCTCCAAACCATCGCCCATTGAATCACCATCCGAGTCTGCGTTAGTTGGGTTTAATCCGTTCAATACCTCGAAGCCATCCGTCAACCCGTCGTCATCTGTGTCATGGTCGTTGGGATCGGTATGGTTGTTGTACTCCCCTAGATTCGAGAGGTTATCAGTATCAAAATCCTCTTCAGCTCCATATGTAAGGGTGCCAAAATACCTTATTTCCCAGTCGTCATCCATACCATCACCATCCCCATCATTTAAAAGGAGCAGCATAAAAATAGGTGTTAAATCAGCCCCTGTAGAGGTTCTGTTTAACCCTGCATCTTCTGTGTTTTCTGAAAGGTCATTCTGTTTCGTATTACTTGTGTTTTCAGTTTCATCATCCAGATAAGGTGGAGTAAGGTCGAGGTCGGCATCAAGTTGCGGAGGGATTGTATCTATATTTTCCGGTACTGTCTTATTAATATCTTCAGGCAGTTCATTTGAATCATTCAACTCTTCTGATGGCCGGTCAACCTTGTTACCTGTTTCAAGGTCAATGGCCTCAAGATAACCAGTAGAATTGGAAATATTCGGATCTGTTCCATTTGTTATTTCCCAGAGATCGGTGAAACCATCGTTTTCTGAATCCGGGTCGTTTGGGTCTGTACCATACTTCTCTTCATCAGTATTTGAAATGCCATCGCCATCGATATCATTTGGGTCGGGTTCAAATCTGGTAGTTACCTCAGATTCAAATGGCCCTGATGGCATTTCAATTGTCTCACTTCCGGGAAGTGTCTCTTCTGCATAGCAATCAAATGTAATGAAAAACATAAGAATCAGAAATAAATACAAAAGTTTTTTCATATGTTCTTTTTCTCCGTACCTATTGATTAATCTATTACTTTTTCACATAAAGCTTTGTAAATCTACCATTGAATAACTTCATTACCAGTGAATAACATTAAAAGCAATTTCTAAATATAACCCACTTAAGCAATTTTATACCCATATAGTATTACAAGAATATATTTGTCAATTATTAATTTAAAAAGACAAATAGCATCCTGTTTAGAAAGATATTTTTTGTCTATTGTGCGTTTCAGGAGGCTATTTATGGCTGATCTGGAAAAAATGATCGGGAGTAAGATTACAGAGTTTCGCTTACATAAAAAAGCAACACAGGCACAACTGGCAGAGGAAGTGAATGTAAGCGTTGAGACAATCTCAAGGATGGAAAGAGGAGTAGCCTTCCCATCATTAAAAACAATGGATAAAATAGCCACTGCCCTTGGTGTTGCACTGAAGGATTTTTTTGATTTTGGGACCGGCAAGAAATTAGATAAAACCTGTGAGAGAGAGATCGCAAAAATTAATGCGTTCCTTAGATCATATAATAAAAACGAGATTTCTTTAGCGCATAAGGTTTTAAAAGATGTTTTTAGTTGGCTGGGCAAATCCAAATGATATGATTTTAAATATTTTCGCTGAATTCTCTCAAAGATACAGCTACTGAAGAGAACTCCTGTAAAAGTTGTTTATCAACAGTTACAAGGGGAAGATTAATATCCTTTGCAACAGCGATAAATTCACAATCATAAGCAGAGCATCTGGATTCTGAGGCAAGCCTTAACACCTCACCGGATGGAGCCTCATATTCCCGACCCTTTAGAAGCTTTAATGCACTATTCATAATGACCTTGGCCTGTTCCAATTTTATGATGTTCTTTCGCATATAAAGGGCAAGTACATTACGAAATTCACTACGCCATAGAATAGGGGCAGCCCACTCAAAGTCTTTTTTGAGCGCTCGTTCTGCAAAAACAGACTGGTCACTTGACAGGAAGAGATAACCGATAACATTTGTATCAACAACAATCATGGTCGACCCTCTGTTTTTGCCTGGTTAAATGCTTCATCACTGATCAGATATCCGGAGGTCAATTGGCGGAGCATACGAACATTTTTAAGCATCTCATCAAAATCTATAATGTGACTTGAGACAGCATTTTCAATACATACTATTATTTCGCTGTTGAGAGACCGCCGGTTTATTTCTGCAACTGACTTAAGCCGGTCGTAAAGTTCATCCGGGATATTCTTGACTGTTACGGTTGCCATATTTTCACCTCTTTATTGGTTTCAATATGCAACCATTATGCAACCATTGTAGTTTGATGTCAACTTCCTAATCTTTAATAGTAAATCTAGGCAACAGCCTGCCAGTTCTGGCCTTATATCTCAAATATTCTAAACCGAAATTTTCTTTCAGGTCCTTTTCCTCTTTGGGGATAAGGATCAGGAAAATAATATATGTGAAGATAATAGAAAGAAAAACCATAGCGTTATTTATTAAAAGGCAGACCCCCGGCATAATAAAAAATATGTGAGAGGCATACATGGGATTTCGTATTCGCGAGTATAATCCTGTTGTAATAAGCCTGTCCGCCTTCAGTGCCTTTTTTATCTCTGCGTTGCCTGTTGCCAGCATAAGGATACCGATACCGATCAGGATAATTGCAGCAATTATCAGGAAGATTTTTGGGACATGTAAAATCTCTGAGATATTTAACCTCAGGGGCAGCCAGGATAATAAAACCAAAACGGCATATCCGGGGAACATGATTTTGGGGCCGACACCCCAGGGGGTCATTTTTTTCATGAGGTCATGCCCCCTGCTGGCTGGCTAGCGGTTTATCTCTTGAGACAGTCATCTGATGCGATTCAAAACTGCATATGGGATTGGCATAAATCGTGAACAGGAGGTTCCTGACCTCGGGCTTAAGGTTATTGTATGCATTAAGAAACCCAGCTTTTTCTGGTTCAGTATATTTGTCAGCATACTTTTCTGTTTTATACAGGTGGTCATAGGCAATATAGTTCCTGGGCCAGAATCTGTATAAAGTATGTATCTCTTTATCGATGGCAGTGGCTAGAGCGTTCTTATCCTCATAATACCCTGTAAGGGGCGCGCCAAAACTGATGTGTATCCTGCCTTTATCACCGGAGAGCCCTGCCAGCATACTGATCAGGTCCTCGTTCTTCCTTTTTATATGTGCGCCATTTTTATTCTTCCTGTAGAGCTCCCATGCCTTGAGCCTGTCACAGGGGTCTTTCTCATAGGATATTGCCGCAGGGACAATGTTGCACTGCCTGATAAATTCGGCAAACCCGCCCTCCTTTTTCCTTTCAGAAAGATAGAACATATTTATTATGGCAGGGTTTGTCTGATCGATCCCATCCTTGGCGCGGCCCTCCCTCTGTGAGATCCAGAAATTGTTACCTTCATTTCGCAGGTAATTAAGGTATTCAGAAAGGTGCATGGATGCCTCAAGCTGCTCCTTCCTGGCGAGCCCCCTTTTTACGATTATTCCATTATTGATGCGGATAAGGTCTGAAACCGCATCGTTTAGGAGCAGGTTATCTCCAAAGGCAATGAAGGGGATGCTGAATCCGTTCAGGTAGAGGGCATAGTTCACAAGGGCAGGGTCCATCACTATATCCCTGTGGTTGGTCATGAAGATATATGATTTACCCTTGTCCAGTTTTTCTATGCCTGAGTAGGTAACACTGTCAGATGATCTTTCTATGATCCTCTTTAATAAAAAATCAGCGATTATCTGTGATTGAAATTTTGTCACACTCCTGATCCGTGAAAGTTTTTTCTTCAGTAAAAACCTGACCACCCAGTCTGCAATACCTTTTAGAGGTTCAGGGCATGAGGGCCATTTCATAATGCGGAAAGAGGAGACAAGTAGGTCATTTCCCGCAAGGCGTTTCATGACAGCGGGGACCTCACTGTCTATATATGGCCTGATGTCATCGAATCTGGATTTATTGTCTGTCATAAGTTTTAAAACAGCATCCCCTTTTTGTTTTCCTTTATCGCAGTCGTTATCTTATCCAGTCTTTTTTTTCGGGTTTCATCGGTCTTTGCATCAAAGTAGAAACCCGCATATTGCTTTTTTAAAGACATCGGCTTTTTCTCATATTCTTCTGCAAGGCTCAAGTCATTCCTGATTATCTCTTTGAAATCAAGGATCAGCTTATTAATATCCGGTCTGTTTTTTTCTTTATCCCACTCTCCATTTTCAACAGCCTTTTTTATCTCACGTTCACCAAAATCGGTCATGATCTTTTCTTTTCTTAATTTTTCAACAATCTTTTTATTTTTCTCAGACCATTTGCTGTTTTTTGTCCGTGGCGCAAAATATTTTATATAGCTTTTATCACCTTCTGACTTCATCTGCCCGTCTATCCATCCAAAGCAGAGGACTTCATTCAGGGCCTCATCTGCGGTGATTGAAGACTGACTCTTGTCTTTTATAAACCTGATCCAGATACCCGGTGATGTCTCTACATTCTTCTTAAGCCATTTACGAAATTCCGTTCTCTCTTTAAATTCCAGTTCCATCTTATCTTTCCTTTACTTATACTTAATCTTCAACACCAGTATTGTAAAATTTAATACAAAGGTAACTGCATTGGCCAGCATTACAGGCATATCTTTTGTCAAAGCCCCGTATATAAGCCAGAGCAGAACCCCGGTTGTAAAAATAATATACATGCTAAGAGAGATATCCCTTGTCTGCTTTTGGGTAATTACCTTTATTGCCTGTGGCAGTAAAGAGATTGTTTTGCAGAAGGCAGCAAACAGGCCGAGCAACGTAACCATATTAAATTCAAGCATTCAAAACATCCTTTTTATATTCTCCTCAAACGGCGGATAGATGATCCCCTTATCCGTCACAATGGCTGTGATCAGGTCATGGGGTGTTACATCAAAGGCAGGGTTAAAGACCTTGATTCCTTCAGGTGCGATTTTTCTCCCATACCAGTTTATGATTTCATCAGGATTTCTTTCCTCTATTGGGATATCCTTGCCTGTTGGGGTATTAATATCCACTGTTGTTGAAGGGGCTGCAACATAGAAAGGTATATTAAAATGTTTTGCAAGGATAGCCACGGACATGGTGCCGATCTTGTTTGCTATATCACCGTTTGCAGCAACACGGTCTGTGCCCACTATCACGGCATCAATCTTACCCTGTGACATCACCATGCCTGCCATGTTGTCGCATATAAGTGTGACATCTATCCCTGCCATAGAAAGCTCATACGCGGTAAGGCGCGCACCCTGGAGATAGGGCCTTGTTTCATCCGCATACACCTTTATGTTCCACCCTCTCTCCTTTGCCAGATATACTGGTGCTGTGGCAGTACCGTAATCTGTTGTGGCGAGACAGCCTGCATTGCAGTGGGTTAATATAGTCATGCCGTCTTTTAGAAGCGTAAGCAGGTTTTCACCTATACGCAGGTTTATTTCAACCTCTTCCTTTTGTATTTTTATCGCCTCTGCCTCAAGTAACCTTTTTTTTGTTTCAACAGATTCATTTTTTAGACCGTCTACCCTCTCTATCATGCGTCTGATTGCCCCGAACAGGTTTGAGGCAGTGGGCCGTGCCTTTGCAAGCATCTCGCCGTTTTGTTTCATCTTTACCATGAATGCTGTATGATCTGTGTCAGCAATATCCTTTATACCAAGGTACATACCGAATCCTGCCGCTATACCTATCAAAGGCGCCCCGCGCAGTTCCATATCCCTTATGGCATGGAACACCTCCTCAATGGTACGTTTAGGGTTATATTCAGTTACCACGGGGAGTTTCAACTGGTTTAATACATTCAGGGTGTTATCTTTCCATTCCACAGGTTTTATAAATTCCATTTTTACTCCCTATCTGGTTTTTTAATCAAATTTTATTATTAGTGATTAAACAGAAAGGGGAGCAGGGGCAGGATATGCCCTCTGCTCCCCTTATCAGCGTTAAGTTCTATTTTTTAGGTTCAGCCATAAAAGATTCTGTGGCAATAACCTCCTGCAGGCGGCAGAAATTCCACTCAGGGTCTGCCGGGCTCCATTTCCTGTTTTTATAATTCTCACAGCTATCAGGTTTAGGCAGGGGGTATTCCTCAATAGGGTCATCTATAAGGTTATAGAAGGTGCAGCTCCCTGTTTCCGGGTTATTGCCGCAGATAACCTTGTATGTAGCGTTTCTTGCACCCACATGCCTGAAATTATTTTTTATCGGGTTAACGGTTTCTGTTAACAGGTATCCCATATCGGGGTCTCTTAAGCCTGTCGCCCCTTTAAAAAGAATTGGAGTAAGGGAGACAGAATCTAAAGAAACCATGCCGTCACCTGTACGGTTTGGGACTGTTTTAGGCACCTCAAGACCTGCAAGCTCCAGTATGGTTGAGAAGAGGTCCACATTGTGTATCCACTCGTCACTCTGCTTGTTGGCCTTTATACCCGGCCCTTTAATGGCCATTGATACCCGCACGCCGCTTTCATATGTGGTACCCTTGCTGCGCTCTTTCCTGGTAATGTACAGGTTGTCAATGAACTCCCGTTTTTCGCCAAACATCCATGTTCCATTATCACCCAGGTAGATAATATATGTGTTGGGGTCGAGTTTTTCAACAGTTTCAATTACTCTACCAATCATGGTATCCATGGAGTTTGTCATGGCCCTCATAAGCGCCTCTGATGAGCATGAGCCCACATTGGCGGAACCGAATTGGCCGTCAGGGCCCATGCATGCCTCCATCTCTTTGCGTGATGGCTCATCCATGGTGTCGGCATTGGGTATAACCATCGGGTTAGGCATCTGGTTCCCTGTAATATGCGAGAGGTTGAAGGCAAACCATACAAACCAGGGCTTGTCAGGATTATTCTTTTCCTGCTCTGTGATCCAGTTGATGGTATCCGCTGTCTTTACTACCGCTGCATAGGTGGTTGGCGCTATGCCCGGAAGTGATCTCACAGGGGCCTTTTCTGTGCGCCACTGATCCGGTGGCGTGGTATCGTCCTGAATCTGGTAATCATATTCAAAGTATGTTGCAAGGCCGCCATGAAGGTTACCCCTGAATAGATCAAAGCCCGCCTCTTTGGGCTTCATACCGGGGTACTGACCAAGACCTGCTATATGCCATTTTCCGAATATGGCCGTGCTGTATCCGCCCTTTTCCTTAAGGTCCTTTACAAATGAATGATGATTCTGGGATAGCCAGTTAGTATAATCCAGAACCCCTGTCTTTGCGGAAAAAAGCCCTGTAAGAAGTGATGTGCGTGTGGGCGAACAAAATGGTTGTGTCCAGGCATGGGTGAATCTTATGCCTCCCTTTGCCAGGGAATCCAGCGAAGGGGTAGATGCCGGCCTGCCATTGATCATTTTGTAATCAGGGTGATTATGCCCTGATGGACCGTATTGCTTGGTAAGACTGTCAATAAGGCCAGGGTACATGTTGGTTGTAGCATCTATGCCTATATCGTCACCGATGATAAGCAGGATGTTCGGTCGTTTGGTCTTTTCATCTACTCTTTTTCCCAGTCCGCTCGCCGTTAACGCGAAC
Source organism: Desulfatiglans sp. (assembly GCA_012513605.1). Lineage (NCBI taxonomy): Bacteria > Pseudomonadati > Thermodesulfobacteriota > Desulfobacteria > Desulfatiglandales > Desulfatiglandaceae > Desulfatiglans > Desulfatiglans sp. Next base: position 57,872 of record JAAZBV010000069.1, read on the forward strand.
GCCCCTGTGAGAAAAAAAACAAACAGAACAGATCCACATAAAAATGTTTTTACAGCTCTAATACTCATTGATAAACTCTCCTTCTCCTCCCCACTTCGTTGTCGTTTTTGCTTCAAGGCTCCTTTCACTTAAAAACTGTTTTGAGATAACAAAAGACTATCGAACAAAAAAGAAATCGTCAGCCAAAAGAACCGATTACTTTTTATGTGACTGAGTATATGAACTACGTTCTTATGCGTCAAGGATAATATATCAGGAAAGGCTATAGTCTTTAGTCTTTAGTCTATAGCCTAAAGCCTTGCTAACTATATGGGTATTAGCCTCTATTTTCCTGTTTTATCTGACCTGTTGCAGTAACCCCTTATCTACTTACCCACCCGGAGGCTATATTTTATTTCCTGCTTGATCATGGTTTCAAGTGTGGCATCAAGGTATTCCTTCTGGCAGTCAAGGGCATTAACATTATCATCACGCAGAAAGGTCATATACCGGCATCCGCCATAACAGAGTGGGAGATATTCGCAATCTATGCATCTGTCATTTTTCCATATTCCAAGGTTGTATGTGTCATTATATTTAAAAATTTCATCCTTTATATTCCCGATATTATATTCTTCTATCCCGATGAAACCGGGGCATTTATATAAAGAGCCATCATAATTGACCACATAAGAATTTTGTGATTCGATCATGCATAATTTATGTGATATGTTCAGGGTCTTATACCCTCGTCTCAGGATATCTTCTCGCAAAAGATCATTTGCTTCAAGAAGCCATGGTTCATCAAGGGTAATGCAGCCGCCCCTGTAATCTGTCGGGTTCATTACCCTTTCCGGTCGTTTTGCTACCGGATCAAACTTGATTACCCCAATCTTATCAGGGGTGAGCCCCTCCTTTTCGAGGTAATCAAGAAGCAAAGGGAAATCCCGGTAATTAGCTGCTTCAAAATTGCCCCCAAGGTTTATTTTTACAATATCCCACGTCTCTTTGATATTTTTTATCAGCAAGTCAAAACTTGGGGCCCCTGATTTAAATGGCCGGTTTTTATTATGGATATGGGCAGGCCCATCAATAGTGATCTTTACACCTTTAAGGCCAAGCCCGGCGAGTTCAATGGCTATTTTTCTATTAAGAAGGGCGCCATTAGTTACAAGGCTGAAGCTGTATGATACGCCTCTTTCTTCAGTAAATGCCTTTAATTTTTTTGAAATATGCTTTATCAGGTCACTGCTCAGCAGGGGCTCGCCACCATAGAAATCCACCAGAAGGGTTTTTTTATTCTCTGTGAATCTTTCTTTAATAAAATCGATCAGCCTGTCCGCTGTCTCCCCAGACATGTAGAGGTCACCCTTTAACCCCCCTTCAAAGCAGTATTTACAGGCAAAGTTGCAGTCAAGATTCATGACCACAATAATATTTATTCCAGGACTGTGTTTGTTAATCCGGTCATGCAGAGAGATTACAGATGCCTTTTCCTCTTCCCTGTCCGGGACAAGCATCCCCAGGCCGGTGAGCACCTTTTCATTTTCAGGGGAAATTACACCCCTTTCAATAGCCCTGAAGGTCTCCGCCCATATCTCAACCTTTGAAAGACGCCAGGTGGAAAAGAGGATAAAATTCCCTGGGTTTTCGCTTGAAGGGTAATATTTCAGATATCTGGAAAGTTCCATGCTGATAAGCTGAAAGATAAGGAGGGCTTCGCCCCCCTTATCTTTCCATTAGGGAAACACCCTGATGGGAATCAAGATTGCACTGCAACAATAAGCAATCATGATGATCAGATCATCCATATTTTGCCCATTATCAAACACCCTGATCTCTTCGTTTTCTGGATTTTTTTTCTGGCTTTCCATACGAGACCTCCATTATTTAGGTTAATAATGTCATGCACCTTAATACATATCGGTAAAGACCTAGAATTTGTATTTTAAGCCAAACTCAAACCACCTTTTTGGATTAATATTTTGTATGTATGGATACTGAGAGCCATTAAAAAGGTTGTGACCAACAGCAAAAAATTCTACATCATACCCCTGGAAAATCCTTATTGTCTTGCTGATGCTTAGATTCCATATGAAATCATCATAACTACTACCGGGTATGTAATTCAGATCGTGCCAGTTATAATAGCCAATGAGCTGACCGCTTATAGTTTTATTTTGATATCTGATACCAGTCACAAAGCTGTAGATTTCAGAAGCGCCAGTAGCGAGGGGAGGGTTAATATCCACATATGACAGGCCACCCTTAAAAGAAAAATTATAAATTGGCACACTCTCTGTCTCTATTTCAATGCCCTTGCGTTTTACCTCTCCATTATTGATAATAATATCATTATAGGCAGGAGGCCCTCCACCAAGAGGTATGGTTGTAAGGGAATTTTTCAGATCATGTAAAAAGATATTTGCTTTTAACCACATAAAAGAGAATGCAGACTCTGCTCCAACCTGGTATGACCATACCTCTTCGTGTTTAAGAGAGGGGTTTGGGTCAAGAAACATGCCTCCCCCTGATGTCCATGAGAGACCAGGGGCAGAAAAACCCCTGGCAATAGTGCCTCTTAAGATGGTATCTTTTGACAGCATATAGGTCAATCCCAGGCTCGGGCTTAAAAATGATCCTGTAATGCTTTCATGGTCATATCTTATTCCTGGTGTTACAGACCATTTCCCCCTTGAGATGGTATCGTTTATGTAGACAGCCCACTTTGTATTATCGGGTGAAAACTCTGAGATTACAGGTACCCCGATACTCTGAAGCAGAGAGCCGGCATTAAGGGTCTGATCATATTCTCCCTGCCCAATGTCCATTCCGAATACAAGGGAATTGATCTCTTTTTTCCACACTGCCTGAAATCTTGCCCCCAGGGATTCATCTTTTATTTTGGTATCGAGGTACAATTCACCCGGATCTCCTGTAATGCCAAGACCGAGGCTCTTGCTGCTTTGCGTGGTCTCCTGCCGGATATAATATGCAGAGAGACTAATATCAAGACCTTCTGCCACAGTGGCTGAGAGAAAGGGCGCGGTATAAAAGGTTTTAAGGCTTCCACTGATATTGATATCTGAATCAAGGTAATCCCCGAAGCTGTTTTGGATATCACTATATCCCATGCTCAAACCCGTTTTGATATCTTCTGAAAAAGGGATTTCTATCCTGGAATAGAATTGTTTATTATCAGAAAATCTGGATTGTACGAGCCCATCAGAATCCTGGGTGCCCCCATAGAGGTAATAACCTGCTTTTCCGATTTTTCCATGCAGGTCTGCCCTGTAATCCTGGCTGTTTTTCTTTCCATAAGAGGCATAAATTGAACCACCCGGTTTACTGGAGGTGCCTGTGGATTTTGTAATTATATTAACTACCCCGCCAAGGGATGACCCCCAGGCAGAAGATGCAGGACCCTTTATTATCTCTATCCTTTCAATGATGCCGACAGGGACTGTAATCGTTTCAGCAGACCCCTCACTGGTAAGATTCCAGGGGATGTCATCTACAAGAACAAGCGTATGACGTGGTTCAGAACCCTGCATGTTAAATAATGAAAATGCCCCGAAATCCCTGTTAGTGCCGAGAAAAAGGCCTGGCACACTGTCCAGTGCCTCTGCCACTGAATGGGCATTCATGGCCTCTATATCACCAGATGTAATCACCGTGACATTCTCAGCAATCTGGGTCACGGGCTTGGGGTTCCTTGTGGCTGAAACAACAAGGTCTTTATCCTCATAGAAGAGCCTGAGCATCTGCATCTCTTCTTCAGACTGTCCGAAACAGCTTATAGAAATAGATAACATCATTGAGATGAAGAGAAATACTTTAATATATTTTTTTCGCGGAAATGTTTTCATACTGCCTAAAATAATACCTTTACTTGTAATAAAATTATGATAATGTCTAATATACGTAATATACTTCAATATAGATTGCATTTTTACTTAACCAATAATCATTTGTCTATAACATAATTTTTATTATTAAGAAATAACAGATATATAACTGGCCTATTTCTTGCTTGAGCAATATAACTCTGAATTTGATAATCGTGAAAAAATATTTAGTTATAATTTTTTTATTTATCTTTTCAGCGATGCCAGCCTTCGCTGAGGGTGAAATCCTTGTCATTCAGAGTGTGAAGATTGCCCCTTATGAGGAGGCCCTTAATGGTTTTATAAGCGCCCAGGATCAAAAGATAAAACAGGTTGTCCTGACAGAGACACAATCCTTTGACATCAGGGATGAAATCGAAAGGACACAGCCCCCCCTGATTTTAGCCATCGGGCGTGATGCCCTCATGAATGTAAAAGATATCAGGGATATCCCGGTCATATATATAATGGTTCTCTCCCCAAATCAAATTCTTGATAATAGCCAAAATTTTTATGGAATAAACATGAATGTGCACCCTGAGAAGCAGCTGGAGGCATTTATTGGTGCAATCCCTAAACTTAAAAATATAGGACTGATATACAACCCTGACAACACAGGTGAACTGGCAGAAGAGGCTGCTAGAGCAGCAGAAAAAAAAGAGGTCAGTCTTGTCATTAAAAAGGCTGAAAAGGCGGGTGATGTTGTTAATGCACTAAAGGGTATGGCTGAGAGCATAAACGCATTCTGGATGTTCCCGGATGTTACCCTGCTGACACCTGAGTCAATGGAACTCCTGCTGATTACCTCAATTGAAAAAGAGATCCCTCTTCTCACATTCTCAACTAAATACCTTGAGATGGGGGCAATATTGTCAGTCGCTGTAGACCCCTATGATATGGGCATTCAGGCAGGGGAGCTGGCACAAAAAATTTTGGCTGGAGATAATCATAAAGAAAGCAGGCTTATATTCGCAAGAAAAGGTGTAATAACCCTTAACAAAAAGGTAGCAGGAAAGATTGGCATAGAACTGAAGCAGTATGAGGAATTACACGAAAAGAAAGACTAATAAGGGTTATATCCGTGAACACCCATTTTATAAAACCCGGCAAAATTGATCTTGTAATAACAGGTGTGACCATGCCAAAGCTATTCGACCCCAGGCATTAATCATTCTATGCATGCTTTGCTTGGAGAGTTTTTTAAGAGACGCAATAAACTCTGTTTTTAATCTAAATGTTGTTCGGGAGGGAATAAACAATAGATTCATTAACGGCTTATTGCGTCTCTTAAAAAATTTTGATGGGTGCAAGAGTATATAAAAAAAATAGAAATGTGAATCAGGAAATTCCTGATTTTTTTTGGGGAAAATATATTTTAACTTAATTAAACTAAAAATTGATAAGATTTTTTTTAATGGCGATCTTTGTCAGTTCTGTTAGTGAGTTTGCCCTCAGCTTTTCCATCACATTGTATTTGTGGGATTCAACAGTTTTAGGGCTAATAAATAATTTGTCGGCTATTTCCTTGATGCTCATTCCTTCGGCCAGATTCTTAAAAACCTCCTGCTCACGGAGACTCAGGCTGTTATAGGGGTCCCCCATTGGCTCTTTCATATGTTTAAGCAGTAAGTTAGATACAATTGCGCTGATATATGTCTCTCCGGTTGTTACTGCCTTTAAGGAAAATATAAGGTCTGATACAGGGTCTTCCTTGAGAACATAACCGGATACTCCCGCACTGAAGAGGTCAATAACAAATTCGCTTGATGAATGCATGGTATAGATAACTATCTTGATATCCGGTGTAGTTTGTTTGAGTTTCCTTACTACCTCAATACCGCTCAGTCCTGGCATGGAGATATCCAGAACCATTATGTCCGGCCTCAGGGCATCAGCAATCTTTAATGCCTCCCATCCATCAGTTGCCTCTCCTATGACCTCAAACTCGGAGATTTCGCGTAAGGCGCTTTTAATGCCTTCAATTACTACCCTGTGATCATCAGCAAGTACAATTGTGGTTTCAGTCATTCGTTTATCCATCGTAAAACAATTTGTAAATTAAGCCATTTTTTTAAACCGGAATTTCCACTGACACATAGGTGCCCTTTTCTGTTTCCGATTCAATTCTGAATTCACCATTGAGCTGCTCAGCCCTCTCCTGCATGATAAGGAGGCCAAAGGGGCTTTGTCCGTGCGTGTTTTCCATTATCTTTTCCGGGTCAAAACCGGTCCCATTGTCTTCAATGCTCAGAGCTATTTTATGGTCTTTCATAACAAGGTTGACATGAACAGTGGTGGCGTGTGTGTGTTTGACTATGTTGTTCATGGCTTCCTGCGTGATTCTGTATATGGCAAGCTCCTTTTCCTTTGAAAGCATTGATGGTATATTGTGAGTAAAGAAATTTACATCCATGCCTGTGCTCATTTCAAAATCACTTAATAGCTCTTTAATAGACGATACCAGACCAAGCGTTGAAAGTACACTGGGTTTAAGCCCGCGTGAAATATCTTTTATATCCCTGATAGCCTGAATTGCCCTATCTTTGCTTTCAATAATTTTATTCTCAAGCTCAGGGTTGTATGAGCCGACCTGACCCTGGATTATTTCAAGATTAATCTTTAAGGAGGTCAGTACCTGTCCAACATGATCATGCAGTTCCATGGCAACCTGTTCACGATCCTTTTCCAGCAGGTCAATAAGTCTTTTTGATAATATCTTTCTCTGCTCATGCTGTTCCATCAATTTCCGGTTAACAGCCATCAGCTCATTCTCTCTGATCCTAAGGGCATCTGCCATATTATTAAATGCCTCAGCGAGTAACCCCACTTCATCCCTTGTCTTTACAGAGATTTTTTCAGCTGCCAGCCCTTTGCTTATGGCATTTGCACCATCCATCAACCGGTTAAGGGGTTTTGCCATGCCCTTTGCTACAAAATATGAGGCGAAAAATGAGGCCGTCAAAAATATTATCAATAGTATTAAATTGGTAATCAGCAGCTCTTTTCTCTGCCTGTTTAAGATATCCTTACCAACCTTTACCATTGCATAACCTATTAAACGATTATCTGCCGGTTTTAGAATATCTTCTAACCCATGAGAAGCAGGCACGGCATAGCTTGACGTTGATAGTATTGGGGCCCAAAAATCAAATCCATTCCTGTCTTCAAAATAAACAGGTCCCATTGCATCCCTTATTTTTGTTAATACATCTTTTTCAATAATATCCCCCTGTCTTTTAACTCTATTGCCTGTATCTCTTTCCTGTTTTCTGTATTCTTTTAACAGCTTACCATCTATGTTAAAAACCAAAATCTCCAATACCTCATCCTCATGGGAGATAGCCTCAACCGGGGCATCCAGCAGCTCTTTATTCTCTGCAAAAACACCAATCCTGGCATTATGGGCAAGCGCCTTTACCTGAAAGAGCCCTTTTTTCAGGTTGGCATCATTGAGCTGGTTACTTTGATGGAAAAGGAAGATGCCTGTGAAAAAACAGGAAATAATAAATGCTATTAAACCGAACACGACAAACAGTTTGATGCTGAAGTGCTCTTTGATGCTTTTTATTAGATATATTTTCATTTTTAGCGTTTGAAATTGGAAAAGAAATTATTGTCTAATTATCATATATTTGTAGTTCATTAAATAAAAAAAGAGGAGCAAATGCTCCCCTTTTTATATTATGATAATGCAGAAAAAACAGTAGCCTTAAGACTGTGCGTCCTTTTTGCTTTCCATATTGTAATGAGCAGGCTCCTTTTCTTCCTTCTTTTCCCAGCAGTTCTGCTCCCATTTTTTACATACGCCACACTGTTCTTCTATCATCCCATGTTTACATCTCTTTGCATTCATTTTTCTTTTCCTTTCGCCTTATAAAAGGCAATAAAAAAGGGCTGTTCATTTTATTAGTGAACAGCCCTTAAATTATTTTTAGTTACTCTTCCCGATAAGACACGGGAAGCACAATGCCATTAAGCACTGTCTTGATCCTCCGAAAAAACACATAATACTTTTTACAAACTGACTTCATTAAAAAAACATTACCTTTCCTTCAAAGCGGTTGGTTTTTTACCACCAGGAAAGGTTAATGTCAAGCCGCTTTATTTTTTAAAGAGTTGATGTTTTTTTTGATTTCAGGCCTCCGATAAATTGCTACATTTACCGGAGCCCTGAAATGCGGTAGATGGCCTAAAAAACCAGCTTTAAATTCACACCACAACCTACACCAGGCATGGGAAAACCATAGACCTCCTGATATTTCTTATCAAGAATATTGGTGGCGTACACCCTCAAAACTATATTTTTTGTATAGCTATGCTGTAATCCCACATCAACAGTTATAAAAGAGTCAAGATTCATAACGTTTCCTTCACTCTTTCTTTCACCTATATACCTGATATCAGATGTAAGAAGCGTGTTATTAAACAGGCTGTACCTTATACCCAGATTTGCCTTATGCTCAGGTGTAATCTTCAGAAGGATTGCCTCTGCAATCAGTTTTGAGCGGTCATAGTCACTTTTTCTGTATGTATAGTTTCCAAACAATGTCAGGTTATCAAACAGGCTGGCATTAAATTCCACCTCTGTACCATAAAAGGACATGTTATCAATATTAAAGCCATAGGCGCTTGCATTATGGAAAACATCACCTGAATTCCCGACAATATAGTTATCAATATCAATATAGTAAAACACAAGTTTCGTATCCACATTACTCATGGGTCGATGAAATATGCCAAGATCATAATGCCAGCTTGTTTCTTCCTGTATCCCCTCTGGCTGTTCCTCTGAGCCTAAACTGGCCCATGCAGGGCGGTCTCAACACCCTGGGACATGGTAGTCCCTGTTAACCGACACATATACCTGGGTGTCATCTGTAAACTTGTATGTTAATGTAGACTTTGGCAGTAAAACCCTTGTATAGAGCTTATGTCTGTAGGCAGGTGTTCCTCTTACATCACTATATGCATATGTAAACTCTCTTACATGTGCGTACCTGAGACCCAGGAATGCGGTTAGCCTGTTGGTAATAGCAAGGGTGTCCTCAGCATACAGGGCATTCATGCGCCATACATCAGGGGTTGATTTTACCTCCATCCTTCTCTGGTCATAGCCTAAGAGAAGAGAGTTGTTTTCCCAGTAATCCATCTGCCACTGAAGCCTGCCCCCTATCTGTTTTTCTGCTCTGGCATCCCCTCCGCTGTAAAGCTGCTGGAGCCTGCCAGCGCTTACAGTGTAGTAATAACTGTCCTCACCGCCAGATGACTCATATATCTGGACCTTCAGTTTTGATCTGTTAAAGGGCTGATCAAAGGATAGATCAAGGTGCTGGGCATCTTTATCCTTATAGTTGTCTCCACCGGGGAATGATACTGCACGGTATCTTCTGATTGTGTCAGCATCCTGAGGCACAATAGGATAGTTCGGGTTATAAGCATTCGTATAAGTGCTGTTTGGATCGTTCACAACCGCATATCCTGCCTTTAACTGGGAATACTTCACCCCAAGGGTAAGGTACCCTTCAAACGGAAAAAGATATGAAACCCTGGCAGAATAATCATACCCCTCATAATCATTATTTAAAAGAAACCCGTCAGAGGTTTTATATCCATAATTAAAAAAATAGGTTAGGTCCTTAAACCCGCCATCAACAGCTACCCTTGAGGTAAAGGTGTTATACCTTGAGTAATCATTGGTAAAGGTTATCTTGGGTTTTAAGGTCTCCCTGGTGCTACCCTTTCTGGTAATAATATTGATGATGCCACCCTGTGAATTTTCATACTGTGCGGATGCGGCGCCCCTTATTACCTCTATTTTATCTATGTCGGCGCTGGTCAGACTTGACCAGTCCACATAGGTATCTGCCCCGGCTGTCGGGCCGGTAATAGTCCTGCCATCAATTGCTATTGTAAACCGGCTGTCATCAAAACCCCTCATCATCACAAGCTGCTGAGGGTCTGCCCCTGATGTGCCTCTAAGCACATCAATACCGGTTAAATGTGTGAGTATATCTTCAACACGTTCAACAGCGCCACTCTTATCAAATGCCTCTATATCGATAATAGTCTTTGTAGGGGTAATATTGACTGCGCCTCCATGAAAGGCAGTAACAATTACCTCGTCCAGTTCAAATTCATCTTCCTTTTTTGGGCAATCTCCTCTTTTTTTGCATTCATCATCGTCGAACTGTCCATATGTAAATGGGCATATCAGGGATAACATAATACAAAAAAAGAAGACCGGTTTTCTAATCCTGCACATCAATAAAAATCTCCTTTCTTCTTAATCCTATTCAGGTAAAAAACTGTAATCAGTTATCTTTTCAACCGGCACCTTTTCCGGTAAATAACCTATCTTCATCATTATTGCCTGCTGCCTGTACAGGCTCTCCTCGGGCTCTCTGCCATTACTGTATTCCCTGAGAGCCGATTTCATTGCTACCTCTAACTCAACACCAGTATATTTGGGCAGCCATTTTCTGGCCTTTTCCTCATTAGCCTGAATATACTCAAACGCCTTTATCAGACCCTTTAAAAAGGCCCTCACCTTTTCAGGGCTTTTCTTCAGGTATTTTTCAGTAAAAAAGAGGCCGCTGAAAACATATCCCGGTATTGCATCATTAAATGATGTCAACAACCTACTCGCACCATGCATCTCCAGCATGGTCGCTGTGGGGTCTCAGGCGACTATTACATCCACCCCCTTAGACCTTAATGCTGCCTCATGTTTCATGGCATCATCAAGCTTGATACCCTTGATCGCTTTGATATCGTTCTTATCCATGCCGACAGTCTTCAATGTCTCTGAAAGAATCATTGCCGTTGTAATCGTGCCTGACTCTGCAATCCTCTTCCCTTTAAGGTCTGCAATGCTGTTTATGTTGCTTTTTTGATCAACATGAAGGCCGCACCTCGTGCCCTTGTGAGCATGCCCGAGCCATGCTACTACCTTGACCGGTATGTTCTGTAACCCTGCATGAAAGGCCCCGCCAAGATCAAGATGGCCTGCATCAATATCACCATGAAGGGCTGCTGCAATTATATTATGCTCACCCACAAGTCTAACGAGCTCCACCTTGATGCCTTCCTTTTCCCAGAGCCCCTCTTCCAGCGCAACATAGAGTGGAAGGTCATCAATTCCGCGGCTGTAAGTTATCTTCATGGTCTCGCTGGCGATTGATATGCCTGATGAAAAAATCAGCGCTGCCGAAATAATCGTAATTATTAATCTTGTTAGTTTTTGCATTTTCATTTCTTAATCCTCTTTGAACCTTGCACCTTGAACCCTGAACCTTAAACCTTGTTTTTATGCCGATGTCTCCGCAAAGGATGAGTCCGAATGCCAGGAGAGCAGTTTTTTCTGAAAATATCTTGCTACCCTGTCCAGCCCGACACCCATAAGGGATATCACTATGATCCCGGCAAACATCCTGTCTGTTGCAAAAACCCTCTGTGCATCTATTACAAGAAAACCTATTCCCGAATCTGCTGCAAGCATCTCCACGCCCACTATTGCAAGCATGGACATGGCCGTTGATACCCTCATTCCTGTGATAATCATGGGAAGCGCTGATGGTATGAGCACCATTGTCCATATCTGGCTCCCCTTTGCGCCAAGGGATCTGGCTGCCTGTATAAGCCTTGAATCAACACCCCTAATGCCTGCTATAGTATTGAGAACAATCGGGAAAAAGCATGCCTTAACAATGATTACGGTCTTTGAGCCGTTTCCTATCCCGAACCAGACAAACATGATGGGCACAAGGGCAAATGTTGATATTGGTCTTATCAGCTCTATGAGGGGATCAAAGATCACTTCACATACCCTTGACCATGCCACAAGAAGACCGATGGCAAGCCCTAAAATCGCGGCTATAATGTACCCGGAGATTGCACGGAGAACGCTTATCCCGATGTGGGGGAATATCTCTCCCGATATGATCATTCCCCATAAAGATTTAAGCATAATGCTCGGGGCCGGGAAAAAAAAGGGGTCAATATATCCGCTCCTGCCTATGATCTCCAGGATCACAAACAGGCTAATGGGAGATATGAATATGTAATATTTACGCATAATAAAATAATGGTCTAAGGTTTGAGGTATGCGGTCTGAGGTGAAAAAACCTGAAACCAAAAACCGTATACCTTGAACCGATTTTTATAAGGCCTCCATCAACTGTTTTCTAAATTCACTTCGCTCCAGATAATTTTCCTCATCGCCTTTTCATACTCTTTGAACTCAGGCAGAAAAATAGTCTCCCTTGACCTTGGCCTGGGTAGATCTATCCTGATATCAGATATTATCCTCCCTGGCCTGTTGCTCATTATCACTACACGGTCTGACAGAAACACCGCCTCTGAAATACTGTGTGTAACAAACAGTACTGTGCATTCTGTTGTCTGCCACACACGTAAAAGCTCTGCCTGGAGCATCTCCCTTGTCAGCGCATCAAGCGCGCCAAAGGGCTCATCCATGAGCAACACATCAGGTCTGTTTGCAAGCGCCCTTGCAATAGCTACCCTCTGCTTCATCCCCCCGCTCAGTTCATGGGGATACTGGTTTTCAAAGCCTTCAAGCCCTATAAGGCTTATATATTTATCGCTTATCTTTTTACGTTCTTCCGCTGTAACGCCATTTACCTTTGGCCCGAATTCGATATTTTTTCGCACTGTCTGCCACGGAAACAGCAGATATTCCTGAAAGACAATTGCCCTTTTGGGGTCTGGCCCTTTTACCGCTTCACTATCGCATGTGATTTTTCCGGATGTGAGGTTTTCAAGCCCTGCAACAAGAAGAAGGAATGTGGATTTTCCGCACCCGCTCGGGCCGATAATGGATACAAATTCATTGTCAGCCACATGAAGATCAAAGTTTTCAAGTGCAACAACCCTTTTTCTCTTATTGAATACCTTTGATGCCCCTCTTGCTTCTATCAACGCTAAACTATCTCCCTGCCATTATCTGCTCAATAAAACTCTCTATACGAAGCCTCAACTGCCCCACATCAGACTGGGAGTAATCGGTAACAATATGTAAGAAAGGAAGGCCGTATTTTCCCTTTACGATTTCACCCACACGGTATGACTCTATATTGAATGTGTGGCATGACTGCCAAGTGAGGTCAATTACACCATCTATGTTGAATTCCTTTATAAGATATTCGATGTCGTCAAATCTCTGATTGTTCGGGGTCATGCATGAGCAGGTTACCCTTAAATACCTGTCTGCGATCGCATCAAGCGGGTGTTGATCGGTATCTATAGGGTCCATGAGCCTTGTATAACCGCCGCAACCCTCCTGGCACACAACAACACCCCCCAACTCCTCCACAAGCCTTAATACCTTGTCGCATCCAAGGCTGTTACCCAGGCCTGTCCAGAGGATCCTTGGCCGCTCCTTTCCACAGGCATATTCCTTGTTCTCTACCCTTTGTTTAAGTGCGTTAAGAACAGACTCCATCTGTTTCAGGTATGATCCCCTGTCAACAGAGTAGCTCATCTTTGTTGAGAGAGAGACAAGATCGAGCCCCATTATGGGAGGCGGCGAGGCTTTTCTGCATTCATGGATCTCTCTTAAAACTTCACGCTCCCGGTTTCCCTGTTCAATGGCCGCAGAGAGGGCATCATCTGTTATCTTTGTATCAAGCTGATATTCAATGAATTCCTTCATCTTCCTGACCTCATCACGCCAGTGTGCCTTTGCTTCCGGGTCATCCGGTTTTTGCGGAAGGTCCATGATATGCATCGGCTTGTATCTTCCAAGCAGCTCATACATCTTTTTCCTGCCGTCACAGGTGGTTTCTCCAACAAGGCAATCAGCAAGCGGAAAAATCGGGCAGGAGTTATTAATGGCACGACCAAAGGTTGCCTTTACCATAGGGCATTGGTCAGCAGGCAATACCTGTTCTGCTGCCTCTATGGGGCCTTCGGTTGTCCCGCATAAGCCAACGGTTATTGCCCCTGCTGCCCATACAATCTCTCTGGGAAAATATGAACAGAGGGAACCCACAACCTTTTTACCCTCATCCTTTGTCATCTCAAGCTGCATGGCAAAATCGGTCTTAACCTCTTCAATCTTTTCTTTAACAGTCAGCTCCATAGACTATCTCCTTTCCGGCGGGACATTATGTTGCCTTGTTCTGTAAGTCAAACTGGAAAAACCTATTAAATGCAGCTTTATATTAGGAAATGCCTATAATGGTCATATAACTGTCATTTTCAGCGTTTTTTCAAATGATTATCGGAATATCCGATTATAATCGAATATATTATAGTGTAAACCAGTTTGACTTCAGGAATTCAAGGCTATATGCATCTTATGCACATTTTCAGTTGTTGTTAATTTGCATAAAAATCACAATAAATATTTAATTGATCAGGCTGGAGGGGAAAAATGATCAGATATTTAAGTTTGGTAAAAGGGTTACTATTTTTTCTATTATTAGCAGTATGCTGTAATGCTTATGCGGAAGGTTCATTCCGGGATTCAATAAAAAATGGCAAGGCCAATGGCGAATTAAAGGTATGGTATCAGACCAATGATAAATCAACAGGTGGCCACGACCTTTTTGACAAGGAAAACAGCATATTTGATGCAGGCCTTAATATTGGCTATACAACATCACCATGGTACGGGTTTGCTGCGGCTGTCAATTTTTATGCGGTTGATGACCTTGGGGCAAACGGCGATATAGCCAACAACAGCGCCCACAGGATAGACGCGAGCGAATCTGTGGCATGGCTTGGGGAGGCATATATCTCCTATAATAAAGGGAAAAGCACGGTAAAGGCAGGCAGGCAGAATATAAAGTCACCCCTTATTAACAGTGATGACTGGGCCGTGTTTCCTAACAGCTTTGAGGCCCTGTGGTTTCAGAACAAGGACATTAAAGACACCAGAATAACCGCCGCATATGTTACAAAAGAGAGGAAAATTAAGAGCGATTCATTTGAAGACTTTGCAGGTGATAATGGCAGCCTTATGATAGGCGCAGAAAACAAGACCATCCCGGGCCTCACATTGAGCGGCTATTATTATCATATCAGGAGTGCATCAGATATTGACTCCCTCTATTTTGAGGCCGCAGGTAAGATAAAGGCAGTAAATATTGCGGGTCAGTATCTCTATTTTAACCCTGATGCGCCCGGCTCTGATGAGACAAATGCCTTTGGATTTTTAGTTTCATCAAAGATAGGCATGTTTGACCTCTCAGGCGCATTCACCAGCGTTGGCAAGGGTACAATGATGGCAGCAAGATTTTCAGATAACGGCTGCAAGACACCTCTCTTTACCCAGACAATCAGCGGTGATGGTGATATCGCAGGGGCAACAGATACTGATTCTATTAAACTTACAGCCGGTATTACCCCTGTTGAAAAGCTTACATTAAGCCTCTCATACGGATACTATGATCATGGAAACTCATCATCAGCCAGCCCCGGCAATGAATCTAAATCAATAGAGCTCACTGCAAAATATACAGGCTTTGAAAATATCACCCTGTTTGCCGCCATTGTAAACTCGGATCATAATGGTGTAGGCGGCTGGAAGGGGGCCACACCCTCGGATGATCTGAATACCTTCAGGGTATGGGCGAGCTATAAGTTCTAATAATACAGAGGTTATCAACCTATAACAGGAGAGGGATAATCATGACACAGTTAAAAAATTTCTTTTCAACAAGATGGGGGATCATTGGCGTCGGTGCCTTTATTGGTGTATTTGCGGCGCTCCTCACAAAATGGGGAAACCCCGGCAACATGGGTATATGCGTTGCCTGTTTTAACCGTGATATTGCCGGCGCTGTCGGCCTTCACAGGGCAGATGTTGTACAGTACATGAGGCCTGAGATCATAGGGTTTGTTATAGGTTCATTTATTGCTGCCCTTGCCTTTGGCGAATTCAAGGCAAGGGCAGGCTCTGCCCCTATTGTAAGATTTTTCCTGGGGGCATTTGCCATGATAGGCGCGCTTGTCTTCCTGGGCTGCCCCTGGAGGGCAATCCTGAGACTTGCGGGTGGTGACTGGAATGCTATCCTGGGCATATGCGGGCTTGTATTGGGCATATGGATCGGCACACTTTTTCTCAAAAAGGGTTTTAACCTTGGCAAAAGCCAGAAGACACATACATCAGTTGGTCTGCTTATGCCCATACTTATGATTGGCTTTCTGGTACTCATGCTCCTCTTCCCTCAGGTGGAGGGAGAGGCCAAAAGCGGGGTGCTCTTTTACAGCGTAAAGGGGCCGGGCTCCATGCATGCACCCCTTCTTATCGCTCTTATAATCGGCCTTGCGGTCGGGTTTCTTGCCCAGAGGAGCAGGTTTTGCACAATGGGGGCATTCAGGGATTTAATACTTTTCAAAGAGGTGCATCTTTTACTGGGAGTCATATCCCTCTTTGTAGCCGCATTTATTATTAACCTTATTGTGGGCCAGTTTAAGCCAGGGTTTGAGGGACAACCTGTAGCTCACACAATGTATTTCTGGAACTTTGCAGGCATGACACTCTCAGGGCTGGCATTTGCCCTTGCTGGCGGCTGCCCTGGCAGGCAGGTTTTCCTGTCCGGTGAGGGTGATGGTGATGCGGCTGTCTTTGTAATGGGTATGATCACAGGTGCGGCGTTTAGCCACAATTTCACTCTGGCTAGCTCTGCTACTGGCATCGGCACATATGGCGCCGCAGCAGTGATCACTGGATTATTAGTATGCCTGTTTATTGGCTTTACAATGAGGACAAAATAGGTAAAAAAGAGGGAGGCATTATGGAAAAAGTTATTGATGCAAGAGGGCTGAGCTGCCCCCAGCCGGTAATTTTGACACTTGACACCATAAAGAATCTGGATAAGGGCGAGCTGCAAATACTGGTTGATACTGACACAGCAAAGGAGAATGTTATCAGGGCCGCAGGCAGCAAGGGCTGGCAGGCAAAGGATATAAAAGAGGAAGACGATGCCTACAGGATAGTGATAACAAAAGATTAGAGTTGACTGTTTTTGATTCCATTAAAAGGATATTTTCAGGTAAAGACCCTGCTTCCGGTAAAGATAGCGGATTCTTTCTGTTTGATAATACCAGTGAGGTCATACGCGCTGAAAAGATTCTGAAACAAAACGGGTGGCGGATCAGGGTTATGGGTCCGCCCCCTGAAATCAGAAAGGGTTGCGACCTTGTCATAGAATTCCCTCTTATGGAGGGGCTTAATGCATTGAGGCTCCTCAATGATGCAGGCCTTACCCCCATAGATATTGTGCCTGTAAAAAGCCCTCTTCTCAAACCTGTTGACCTTTATCATACAAAGGATTTTGGCAGATATCTTATGGTAAGGGCAGCCAATATGAAGCTCACCATTGATAAAGATTCTCTTATTATAGTCAATGTCTCAGGGGGAGGCTGCCCTGATGTGCCATATCTCGCAAAAGAGATGGTGGGAAAGCACCTTAAAGATGCACCTGACCCTGAGGATATGGGACATACGCTTTGCGGGTATGCGCTCAAACTTGCCTACGAGGAGATTAAAAAGCGATGCTTGCTGTAGTCGGTACTGTGCCTGACAGGGAGTTCCCCCTTGTTTTTGGGGAGGCTGAACTTATTGGCGACCACATCTCTGTGCAGGGGCATAAGGTAGCTATTAACCGCGGCACCCCTGCCCTTATAGCTGCGGTCTTAAAAACAGCCGAAGTTAAGGGCAAAGGAAGGGTCTTTGCATGGCTGGCCGGCGATATCGGCCTTGGAGATGGCAGCAGGAAGCTGTATAAAACTATCACAGAGACTGTTAAAAAGCATGATTTTGATGTTATCACCTTTCATTATCTTTTGCCTGATGCTGACTGGCATGCAAGAGTTATCTTTGCGGTCCAGGAGATGAAGAAGAAACCAGTACTCATAGCGGATGCGGGTTTTATGTATGCGGCCAAAATGAGCGGTCAGGCGGATGAATATGATCTTTTTACACCTGATGCCGGGGAGCTTGCATTTCTGGCAGATGAAGAAGCCCCCCACCCCTTTTATACCAGGGGCTTTATACTCCATGATGATAAAAATGCACCAGGTCTGATAAAAAGGGCTTATGAGCATGACAATGCCTCAAGGTACCTGCTTGTTAAAGGAGAAAAGGATTATGTGGCGGATAAAGGCGGTATAATTGGCTCCATAGATGCCCCATCTGAGGAGGCGATGGAGGCCATAGGCGGTACAGGCGATACACTCACGGGCATAGTCTCCGCCCTCATAGATTCCGGTATGGATATCCCTGATGCGGCAATCCTTGCTGCGAAGGTTAACAGGCTGGCAGGTCATTTAGCAAAAACTGATCCCTCGACCCAGATCGTGAATATCATAGAAAAGATCCCTGAAGCCCTTTTTGAACTGGCAAAGAGGTGATTGCATGGCGAACTCCCCAAAAAAGATATCTCCGCATATGACCGTGCTTGATATTGTATCGGAAAACAGGAGCGCTATTGATGTTTTTAAACGATATGATGCGCAGGCAGGTGAATGCATTTGCTGCTCCTCGCTTTTTGAAACCCTTGAGAATGTAGTAGAAAAATATGGCATTAATCTCAACACCATATTAAATGATCTTAATAATGCCTGATTTTTTCAGGCAGGATGGCTTGGGGTGTATCAATATTTGAATGACTATCTACCAATTTTAGTAGGTAGACCTCCTAAATTTGGTAGATCAATACTGCCCTGATACATGCATTCAATAATCCGGGCAGTATGGATTCAGACCCTGAATGGCGAGGGATGGTTTTTGAATCGGCAGTTGGGGCAGCGCTTTCATCAGTTTCCGGGGGGCGCTCTATTACTGGAGAGACGGTAAATATGTGGTAGACTACGTGCTATGCCTTGACAAAAAGGTTTATGCAATTGAGGTGAAGTCCGGCAGAAGAAAAAATATGAATGGACTGGCGCAGTTTATAACCAGATACAAAGACAGCATACCTGTAATAATTGACACTAATAATGTTGAGGCGCTTTTAAAAACAGCAGATCCAGGGGAACTGTTTCTTAATGGGAAAATCCTCTGAAATCAGGAATTCCCGATTAATATTCCATTTTGTATAGGAATAACCAGTTTGACAATCATTTTGACCACCTATATGGTACTATAGTTTTAATTCAACCACTGGAGTAAAAATGAACAGATTTTTCAGCTTCACCTGAGTGCATAGCACAGGTTCTACCCGGGCTTGGTAGATCAGGGCAAGGCTGAAAAATTTGTTTTCCCACTAGTAATATCAATCACCTTTTCCTGAACAATAAAGTCAATATAACAGTAAAAAAGTAAAATATCAGGCTAATATACATATTATTTGCATTTATTAAGCTTGGGGGATATAGGTAACACAATGAGGTTTGTAAAGATCAGCGCCAAGGTCGAGCGCAGGATAGAAGAGTTAAGACAATCAGACAAGACCGGCAAATCAATAGCCCAGAAGGCGGACAGCATTATTGAAAGCCTTAAATCAGGGGCATTTCTGGACTATACTGAAAATACAGGTGCCTTTACCAAATATGGCGAAAAACGTCTAAAGGGCTGCCGAAAATATGATTTTGGAAACGGATACAGACTCATTACCCTGCAGAAAGATACAATGATCCTTATACCTTTTATCGGCACCCATGACGAATGTGACAGATGGCTTGAAAAAAATAACAGGTCAAAGCATATAGCAGAGGGAAAAGGGACAATGGTTTATGTCCCGGAGACAGCAGCGAAGATGATGGATACAGATGATGAGCTCTGTTATGAAGCAGACGATATGTGCATGGATGAACCCCCGCTTGATCTGGATGAACAGATTTTACGAACTGTATTTTGCGGTATCGTAAATGGGGCAAAAAAAAGGGCTATGTGAGAAGCAATAATTATGGATTTTAAAACAGAATGGAAGCAGGAATACGAGAGTCTTAAAACCTTTATCTCATCAAATAAAGAGATATTGATCAGTCCGTATGAGACCTCAATACCAAGGCCTTTACGTGATGAATTCTACAGCCGGTTTGATCAGGTTAGAAAGGCCTTTGTCAGGTCATGGGAGAGCCACCTTTTTGTAGATATATGCGCCCTTGGAAGATCTTACACTGAGGCTGAAGAGCGGCTTTTTAAGATACTGGCTCTAAAAAAACATATAGAATTACAGGTTGATCTTGCCTCTATCCTCCATAACCCTGAAGAGGGTATGATGCGCCTTATCTATGATCCCCTTTTTGAACTTATTCAGTGTAAAATCACAGAGAACGATTTTGAGGTAAAGGCAGCGAAAAATCTTAATCAAAATGCCTTAGAGATGTTCAGGCTCGGCTATGAGTTGTGGGCGGCTATCTCAATTATACTTCTGCTTGATCCGGATAAGATCTTCAGGGTCAGCCTTGATGAGAATGATAAACCCTTTGTGTCAGAGCTTGATCAAATAGTTATAGGTGCTCAGCACCATCATGCTGCAAAACGTATTCCGGAGTTGATTCTTCATTCAAAAACGCTCAACACCCATATAGCATTCAAGATGCCGCTTAGAGGAGAGGTGGATTATTACAATCTGCCTACTGAGCTTCCCACACAGAGAATGCTTAGGGATCGCACCGGTGACACCTCTATGGCCCTTGCAGACAGGATGATATTTATGTCGGTCATACAAGATCTCAATAATATACCTGTATTTGCCGAACTGCATGAACGTAAAATTACCAGCCCTGATCTTACAATAGAGTTTCTAACCGCACATGATCTTTCGGATGAAGGCGCTTTGTCTCGCGTTCAAAACCGTATGCAGATCATGAAACCCAGTTTTGGAGGAAGAATAGTGGTGGTAAATCCCAGGGCAGAATCAGAGGTATATGAAACAGATAAAAATATAATGGCCTATTCGGTAGGGCTGGATGAGAGAAAATTACAACCGATCATAGATAAATTGTTTAGCAACCTTTAACTTTTATTACTTCAGGAGGAAAGATATGGCGGATGGAAGAAATAATATTGACCGCAGGAGTTTTCTTAAGAATGCGGGGGTCATCGTCGGCGGTGGCGCTATCGGTGCTGCAGGCATTGCCTTAAGGCCTGAAATGGCATTAGCCGCTGATGCTGTTAAATCGGTGCCTAAAACAGTTACTCAGTTTAGGTGCCCGATATGCAACAAGGATTTCGCAACCTTTGCAGAATTAAAACAACATTTCAAAACCGATCACCCTGAGCATGTTGAGCCGGTCACCACAAAGCTCAACATTAATGGTGAGGATTGCGAAGTGCTTATTGAGCCACACTGGACACTACAGCGCACCCTCCTTTTTAAGCTGGGTTTATCAGGGGCAAAGCATATGTGCGGCAGAGGCGCCTGCGGTTCATGCACCGTGATAATGGATGGAAAGGCCATTCTTTCATGTATGACGCTCGCTGTAGAGTGTGAAGGCAAAAAGATACAGACCGTTGAAGGTATTGCCGCTGATCCAAAATGGAGGCCTCTCATTGATTCATACTGTAAATGGGACGCCATGCAGTGCGGTTACTGCACGCCCGGGTTCCTGGTATCTGCCAAGGCCCTTCTTGATAAAAAAATCAATCCAACAGAAGAGGATTGCAGACAGGCCCTTGCAGGTAACATCTGCTGCTGCGGGACATATAACCGGCACCCCACAGCTATAATGGAAGCGGCCCCCCAGATAGCTAAAGGAGGTAAATAATATGGCTGATTTAACTATAAATGGAGACAGAAAGGAATTTAATGTAGTCGGTAAGCCAAATCTGCCTGGCAAACTTTCATGGGCAGTGGCCACCGGTGTGGCAAAATTCGGTGCAGACTATGTAGTGCCTGGCATGCTTGAAGCAAAGTTCATGCGCAGTCCCCATGCACATGCGCGGATAAAAAGTTACAACAAGGCAAAGGCAATGGCTGTGCCCGGTGTTGTGGATATAGTCACATATGAAGATGAGGATATTAAAAATTTTAAACGCAGCGGCGGTATGGGCGGCGCCCCAGCGCCTTTTATAACCGATGTTGCCCATGAAGAAAACCTGGAAGTGGGTTTCATAGTTGTTGCAGAAAACGAGGATATATGTGACGAGGCATTAAGGCAGCTTGATGTGGAATGGGAGATACTGCCCCATTCAGTGGATATTAAAAAGGCAAGAGAACCAAATGCCACAGTAATAAGGCCCGAAGACAGGGCCGGGGTCGCCAGTATGTTCGGACCTGCAAACAATTCTATCCCGAAACAGGGAAATGTTAACTTCTCAAACCAGAATCAGGGGGATGTTGAACAGGGCTTCAAGGAGGCTGACTATATAATAGAATATGACCTTAACATGCCTGCATACGCCTCCGCTTCACCCAATCCCCACGGCTCTGTTGCATGGTGGTTTGATGACCCCTACTTGGGGAGAGACAATATTCGTATAGAAGGGGCTGTGTGGCATGCGAGCGGCGGTAAAAATGCCATTGCACAGATGTATGGCCTGCCACCGAGAAAGACTGTACAGGAGGGTCTTTTCCAGGGCGGTAAATACTGTGACTGGACAATACGCAAATCACAGCAGATCACACCCTTCCTGTCCAGACGTGTAGGAAGGCCTGTGCGCTGCATAAACGAGCGCAAGGACACATTTGACTTTATGATCCAGCAGCGCTTTATTCACATGAAGGTCGGCTTTACAAAAGAGGGGCTGATAACGGCCTTTGATGACTTTTCAATAACCGACGGCGGCACACCGGGCAATTCCTTCTTCGGTACCATAGGCGACCAGGGGTATGGGCCATACATAGGCACAAAGTGTCAGAATATCAGGCAGAGGATGGAGGTTGTAGACTCTAACCGCGGTCTTATGGCCTTCAGTTCGCAGTTCTGCCCGTTTAACTGGGACTCTGTTACAATGGCATTACATATGATCGCAGATAAACTGGGTAAAGATGTAATTGATATTGCAAGGCTTAACCTGCACGGACCTGACGGACAGCAGGATATGCGGCCTGTTCCAAGCTTTGATGCCTGTATAGATGCCGGGCGTAAACTGATGAAGTGGAACTGGCATAAAAACGGGGCAAAGAAGCTGCCTGACGGCAGGATGCACGGTGCAGGTTTCAGGTATCAGATGTGCCCCAGACATGCAATGGGCTCAGATTTTCATGCAGTGCTTGAACTCAGGGAAGGGGTGGTGCATCTGCCTATTCAGGGACCCCATGCAGGGGTATTCTCAGTTGAAGGGGTAACCATGATAGCGGCTGAAGAGCTTGGTCTTAAATATGAGGATATCAGCATTGATTATGATCCAAACGCAATATTTGTATCTATAAGCGGCGGGGCAGACGGACTTGTAGCAACCGGCTGGGTTATGAAACAGTGCTGTCATATATTAAGGCAGCGCATCTTTGAGGCGGCTATTGCCGAGGCCGAAAAACCGGCAATGGGAGGGTTTGGTTTTGGCGCGCCCAAAAAGGCCGCTCCAAACCCCTTAAAAGGTAAAAAACCGGAAGATTTTGATATAGTAGATGGAAAGATAGTGCTCAAGTCAGACAATCGCACCGGGGTGCCGCTTAAGAGTATTCAGGCAAATGTGTATGCAACATTTTCCGGCCACCCGCCAGCACCTTTATGGCCTTCAAAGTATGATACCTTGAACACACTCTATTGCGAGGTGGCTGTTGATACTGAAACAGGAGAGATTGAAATCCTGAAGTATGGGGCAGCTGTTGATTCGGGAAAGGTTATAAGGCGCACCTCCCTTGAGAGCCAGCTTGATCAGGTAGCCTATTTCAGCCAGGGATGCCAGATGTTTGAGGACTACTACTATGATGAAAAAACAGGTGTAAAACTCAACATGAACATGATCGAATACAAGAAACCGGGTATGCTGGATGTGCCCACGCTGGATGTGGAGCTGATTGAAACCCGCGCAGGGAACGGTGTGTACGGCGCAAACGGCATAAGTCACTCCATGGCAAACACCCATCTCATAATATGTGCAATCTATAATGCGATTGGTGTATGGGTTGATCCACCTGCAACACCAGACAGGGTGCTTAAGGCGCTTGGGAAGATAAGCTAAGACCATAGTCTATAGGCTATAGTCTATAGGCTTATAAGATAAAGGAGATAAAATGAGACCATTTAATCATACAAATGCAACATCAATTGCAGAAATCAAGACAGCCCTGGCTGATGGCAAGACAACCCTCATAGCAGGCGGGACTGATCTTGTAGGCACACTTAAGGATAACATCCTGAGGGACTACCCCTCTACAGTAATCAATCTCAAGAGTGTTCCCGGCCTGGATTATATAAAGGAAGAGGGTGGAGTGCTGAAAATAGGGGCAGCCACACATCTGGCTGATATTGCAGCGGATGCAAACATACAGAAAAAATATACTGCCCTTGCACAGGCGGCTTCCCGGGTGGCATCACCCCATATCCGTGACATGGGTACAATAGGCGGTAACATAGCGCAACTTCACAGGTGCTGGTATTTCAGAAAGCCTGAAAACCGCTTTGATTGCAAGCGTAAGGGTGGGAACACATGCTTTGCAATGACAGGCGATAACAGGTATCACTCCATATTCGGGGCAGTAGGTGGCTGTATTGCAGTGCATCCGAGCGATACAGCGCCAGCGCTGATTGCCCTTAACGCAAAGGTGGTTACAGACATAAGGTCAATCGAAGCAGAAAACTTTTTTGATGTTAAACAGCCCGGGAATACTGTGCTTGAAAAGGATGAAATTATTAAGGAAATCCATATCCCTGCCCCGCCCAAAGGTGCAAAAAGCGCCTTTATCAAGTTTGCATTAAGGAAATCCATAGACTTCCCAATTGTAAACTGTGCGGTAATGACCGGCGCAAACCCAAGGATATGCCTTAACGCTGTTGCCCCGAAGCCATACAGGGCATTAAAGGCGGAAGAGGCGCTTAAGGGGAAAAAGATCAGTGAAAAGGTTGCAGAAGAGGCAGGGGCAGCAGCGGTTGCTGATGCAAGGCCCCTTAATGCAACAAAATTTAAGGTGCAGATAGCAAAGACACTTGTAAAAAGGGCCATCTTAGCTGCTGCTTAAATTTTACCTGCAGGAACTGCTGAAGGAGGATCAGTCAAACTGAATAGTTTGACTGATCCCTTTTTATTTACAATAGCATAGGCATAGGAACCAACACCAGCCCGGTATTAGTTGTCATTATATCTACTCTGAAATAATTCATTGGGAATATTGACTAATAATCGGTTTTGGGCTTGAATCAAAACTCCCTTTTACTGGTAACGAGGAGCTCTTCTATGAGGTATACATCTGAATTTATCGGTGAGGCGCTTGGCACCTTTGTCCTTGTCCTTTTCGGGTGCGGAGCTGTTGCTGTCTCTGTGCTGTTTGATGCACACAAGGGGCTTATGCAGGTGGCCTTGGTGTGGGGTATAGGGGTGATACTGGCCATTTATCTCACAAGGCATCTTTCATGCGCACACCTTAACCCTGCTGTAAGCCTCGCAATGGTTATTGGAAAACGAATGGCCCTTAATAAACTGCCAATATATCTGATAGCACAATTAACAGGCGCTATCATGGCAGGGCTGGCCTTGTACCTGCTTTTTAATCCCTCGATCATTGCCTATGAAGAGGCCAATAATATAATCAGAGGTTCGGCCCAATCTGTAAAAACAGCGAGGATGTTCGGTGAATTTTACAGCACCCCTGGTTCCATTGCGGTTGTATCCATGTCCCTTGCAATTGGTGCAGAGGCATTCGGCACCTTCCTGCTGGTTCTGATGATTTTCGCACTGACAGAGGGATGTAATGTGGGGAGGCCTCAGGAGGCCCTTGCGCCTGTGTTCATAGGTTTTACTGTATCATCTATTATATGCCTTATTGCTCCTCTTACACAGGCAGGGCTTAACCCGGCACGTGACCTTGGCCCCCGGCTGGTGGCATGGCTTGCGGGATGGGGTAATGCCGCCTTTCCGGATCAGGCAGGGGGCTTTTTCTATGTCTACATATTAGGCCCTCTTTTGGGAGGAGTCATTGCATCCCTATTCTTTGTCCGTGTGCTTGAGCCTGTAATGAATAAAAAATCAAACAGTACATGCTGTAATCCTTTTAAAATCGAAAAATAGGAGTTTATTATGAAAAAAACAAAACTCATACTGGTTGGCGGGTTTCTTGGTGCTGGAAAAACAACACTCTTATGGGAGGCTGCACAAACCCTCTCCCGAAAAGGGCTGCGTGTGGGGCTAATCACCAATGATCAGGCCCCTGGACTGGTAGATACTGCCTTTCTTTCGCGAGGCACGGTGAATGTGGCAGAGGTGAATGGCAGTTGTTTCTGCTGTAATTTTCAGGGGCTCATGGACGCAATGTCACGGGTCTCAGCAGATCATCAGGCGGATATCCTGATTGCCGAACCTGTTGGCAGTTGTACTGACCTCTCCGCCACCATAATTCAGCCCCTGAAAAAGCTTTTGGGGCAGGAGATAACAGTTTGTCCCCTGTCTGTTATGGCGGACCCGGCCCGGTTAAAGGATATACTTGATGGAGGGACATCAGGACTTCACCCAAGCGCTGCCTACATCTACAGAAAACAGGTGGAAGAGGCTGACATCATTGTAATCAGCAAGGTTGACCTTATGTCGCAGGCAGAGATTGATGTGCTGAAGGATCGGTTTGAAAAATTATTTAGCGGGAAGCCAGTCCTTGCCATAAGCGCTAAAACAGGTGAAGGCATGGATAAATGGCTTGATGTTGTAACAACCACCTCTGCCGCAGGGCAGTATCTTGCTGATGTGGATTATGACATATATGCTGAAGGAGAGGCGGTTCTAGGGTGGCTTAACGCCACAATTTTGCTTGAGGGTAAACCAACAAAGTGGAGGGGTTTTGCTGAACAATTTCTAAAAACCCTGGGTGAAAAATGTGAACTCCGATCTGCACCTGTCGGACATATAAAATTGATAATAGAGGCAGAGGACTCTTTTGTGATGGGTAATATAACAGGTAAACAGAGTGCGTTAAGTATACAGGGCGCTGAAATGACAACAGCCAGGGCCAGGCTGACCATAAACGTCCGGGTTCAGATGCCGCCGGATACACTTAACGATATTATAAATGAAACCCTTGCCTCTGTGGTTTCGGATCAGTTAACCATGAATATAGGGGCGTGGCGCTGCTTGAGCCCTGGAAGGCCGAACCCCACTCACAGATACAACCATATAATAACAGCGTAAAACATATATAGGAGTTTATTAATATTAATTTATAAGGAGAATAAAATGTTAACAGTGACAGCAAAGGCAAACGAAAAGATAACAGATTTTTTAAAGGGGCAGAAGGAGCCTTCATACATAAGGTTTTTCCTGTCAGAAGGGGGTTGTTCCGGCCCATCTATTGGAATGGGGCTTGATGAGCCTGACGCAAATGATGAAATAATTAAGGACAATGGAGTTACCTATCTAATAGACAAGGCACTTCTTGAAGAGGTAAAGCCTATAAGTGTTGATTTTGTAGAAACCGAAAGGGGTTCAGGATTTTCAATATCATCGAGCTTACCAAAGGGAGAAGGGTGCAGATCCTGTTCAAGCTGTTCATGATTTATTAACCGCCGCTTGCAGGGTATAAGTAAAATCAAAATAACCCCTCAGGCGGCGGTCTTTTTCCATTATCATCCTGATTTCAGATAAAACCTGGCCCTATCAAAAATTATTTTCAAAATCCTGGAGATATGGTATTAAAGCTACTGCACAGAGGAGCAAGGCTATAATAATATGGCCTGGCATATGCACACGCTTTATTCAGTAACAAGGAGATTTTTATTAACTCAATTTTTTCAAGGAGGGTAAAAAAAGATGAAACATGTAAAATCAGCCATTTTATCAGGCGTATTGATCTCAATTCTATTTTTAGGAGTTAGCATAGCGTCCGCTCAGGGCCAGTGGGAGGTGGTAATCCCAAAGGCGATCGAAGGGATTAAGGTTCGGATGGCGGCCTTTCATGATGAAAACTTTGGTGTCTGGGGCGGGGCTGGTGATGACGGCGCGCAGCACTATACCCTTGACGGCGGCAAGACATGGACAATGGCCAAGACCGGCGGCTGTATGTTCTCCGTGGAGGTTGTGGATACCAACATTATCTGGCAATCCTGTATCAGTGGCACCAGCCTGACCACAGACGGCGGGAAAAACTGGAAGGTTATAGCCAAGGATGTAGGCGGTATGGCAAGCATACTGGCATTTGCCGATGACAAAACAGGGTGGGTCGGGTCAGGCACAAAGTTCAAGATGACCACAGACGGTGGGGCAACATGGTCGGACCTCGCGCTGCCCGATGGTGTCACAGCAGTAGCAGCAATTTCACTCCGCACACCAGCGGATGGATACCTGTTAGATAAGAGCGGTATCCTGTATATTACCAAGGATGGCGGCAAGAGCTGGACATCCTCTTCCCTGGGGCTTAAAGACCCTGTTATTCAGGGTTTTGGCAGCGGCGGATGGATCAATGAGACCCCTGAGGCTGCTATACGTTTTACAGACGCTGATAACGGCCTGGTTGTTTTAGGCCTTTCAGGCAAGGAGAGTATGATCGCCCTGCGTACTGCTGATGGCGGTAAGATCTGGAAAGAGGAGGCCGTGCCGGCAAAATTGGGCAAACCCTTTATATCAAGAGATGGTAAGTTTCTGACAGTAGCCAAGTGGCTGGAAGGGCTTACCCTGCTCAAGGCAAAATAGTTTTTTAGACCAAAAGGCTTTCACTATTGCAGAGTGAAAGCCTTTTGATTGTTTGAGTAATAAGGGTGAGGCAGATATTCAGATGTCATCCCATCCTTATTCGTATGCATTTGGGCAATATTATATCTATATTACAGATTATGATTGTACGCATTATACAATGGCTTTTCCCATGTCTCCTTTTACTGAACCGGGATAGATGCTGTATCCATATCCCCTGCATCCTGCACTGGTTCTCCCGCTTTATCCTTGCCGGTATCTTTTTGTACAGCGGCTATATCAAATGGGACAGCCCGCTCCTGTTCGAGGCAGTTATATATAAATATGAACTGTTTCCAAATTTATATGTGCCCTTTATGGCGCGCTATTTCCCCTGGGTGGAGATGGGGCTTGGTCTTGCCCTCCTGATTGGGTTCAAACGGAAGATAAGGTATCTGGCAGGGGCCGCTACCCTGCTGCTCCTGTTTTTCATAGCCATTCTCACCATTACCTATCTTCGCGGGATAGAGGCGGATTGCGGCTGCTTCAGCTTTGAGGACCCCATATCTCCTATGACCATTGCCCGTGACTCTCTTATGCTCATACCCGCCCTGTATCTGTTGGGTGCAGAGCATCTGTTTCGCAGAGATGCGAAGGGATCATATAAGGGATAATTAACTTTGTGTATGAGATATCGCCATTATTAGCTCCCCAAAATGGCAGGAACCCTATCCGATATGGACAGGGTCCCTTTTTAATTCTAATGTTTAATCTTCTCCCATTCCCTGGCATAATTCTTTTCAAAATCAGGGCATCTGTATTCAGTGTGGCATTTCAAACAGGTTTTCACATCAGGGGCTGTCTGAGAAACCACTCCAGGGTCGGTCAGATGAGCCGTCCTGTCACCATGACAGTTTTCGCACTGGATATCTCTTAATTCCTTTTGCTGTGCCTTCATTGTAAAACCGCCTGCCTCCTCGAAACGTGTTGTGTGGCATACAAGACAGTCAGGGTTAAACTGCCTCTCTTTGTTAACCAGAGTCTGGAATGCCTTTGCATGGGTCGATTTTTCCCAAATCTCATATGCCTCACCATGACACTCTTTACAGGCTACTGATCTAGGCGTGACTGCCTCTTCCTGTGCAGAGCTTCCGGCGATCGGTGTTGTATAAAGTTTGTTTACCTCCTGGTTATACTCATCAACTATCGCCTTTACATTTGCATCATCAGCGATCTTGTCATCAAGAGGAACCAGTGTATTGCTAGCGGTTTTAGTCCCGTCAGCAGCCTTTTCAAGAACAAGCATCCCCTGATGCTGCTCCTTTTCACTGGACTGAACAATATATGTATTATTTGCCTCATAGGGGGTATCAAGTTTCTGTTTATGATGGCCTCCAACAATCACATCAATGCCGTCTATCTTTCGGGCAAATATCCAGTTGCGGCCCATATGCTGATGTGTCAGGACAATAACAAAATCCACCTTATCCTTTAGTTCCGCCACCTTTGCTGTTGCTGTCTCTAATGGGTCAAGGACAGATAAAGTGGAACCGGCAATCTCCTCAAAAGGTTTTGAAACATCAGGGGTATTTCCCATAATGCCGATTATACCGACCTTTATATTGCCTATGGTTCTGATCACATATGGCTTGAATAAAAGCTCATTTTTATCATTTACAATATTGGCAGAAACAAAGGGGACATCATACTTTTTCTCAAGCTCCTTTAGATAGTCAACACCAAGGGCAAGATCAAGTTCACCCACATTAATCGCATCAATGCCAAGCTCTTTATAGACCTTTGTGAACACCTCGGCCTTAAACCGGGCTGAAGGCATGTTTGAATCCTTTATTTTTTCGTGCTCATTAAACAGATCGCCTGAATCCACAAGAACCAGATTTTTTTCTGTCTTTCTGTATTCACGGATATATGTTGCCTTTTTATACAGACCGCCAAGCATCTCATCGCCGTCACATCCGCATGGTTCAAGATAACCATCTACATTGCCGGTATAGGCGATGACAATCCTTTTATTCCCCTCTGTGCCTGTGGAACCCGAAATCGTTAGAAGAGTAAAGAATAGACAAATAACCAATGGAAAAAATACTGTTTTAATTTTCATACTGAAATACCTCGCTTAAAAATTTTCTGTTCAATTACGACACCCCTGCAAATTTAAGCCTGCAGAGGATCGTTCAGATGCCAGGCTGGGAAAAAACTTGATCGTTCAGTATTATTAAAGTCTGCTCCGGTATGGCATCATTTTTTAGTCAACAGGGGTATTTACCTCACGGGCAAATCAATAAGCGCCCCTCATGTAAAACCAAAAAAATGATGCATATGTAGATTATCCTTTTTGAGATGCCGGGAATATATCATGTGAGATCATTTTGTCAACCTGTTGCAGGATAAGGGGGAAAGCGGTAATAGGCCATAAATTTATATCGGCATTGTCGATAAGATTTGCATAATTGATAGATTATTCCTGTTTGACCGTTTGCCTCTATTCATGCGACAAATCTGTTAAAAATATAAATCAAGGAGCATAAAAACATGACCGAAGATTACAGGGCAATGTGGAAAGATCTGGGGCTTAACCTTGAGGCGCATGACGCCCTGCTTAATGTGCTTGGCAAGGCATACAAGGATATTTACATGAATCAGGAAGAGCGGCCTCTTGCCATGGATTATTTTGATTTTGTTGTAAGCAATGTGCACAGCTTAAGGATAAAGGAGCTGCTTGATGAAAAAAAGGAAGGTCGAAAGATCATCGGTTCATATTGTGTGTTTGTACCTGAAGAGATAGCGCTCGCTGCAAATGCTACGCTTGTAGGGCTTTGCTCGGGCGCTGATTTTGCCATGGAGGAGGTAGAAAAATACCTGCCAAGAAATACATGTGCGCTTATAAAATCCTCATTCGGTTTTAAGCTTGGAAAGGTATGCCCCTATATTGAAAGCACAGATATGATAGTGGGTGAAAACACATGTGACGGCAAAAAAAAGGCATATGAGACCCTGAGGGGTCTTGTGAATAACCTCTATGTAATGGATCTCCCGCAGGTAAAATCAGGTCAGGGGAAGGCGCTGTTAAAGGAGGAGTATCTCCGTTTCAAAGAAAGTGTGGAGAGTCTTACCGGAAAGAAGATAACAGCGGAATCTCTTAAAGAGGCGATAAAGACAGTAAATGCAAAACGTGCGGCTATCCACAGGCTCTCATCATTAAGAAAACATGACCCTGCGCCCATCTCAGGGCTGGATGCTCTTCTTATTAACCAGGTCTTCTTTTATGATAACCCAAAAAGGTTTACAGCCTCTGTTAACAGGGTCTGTGATGAGCTTGAAAAGAGGGTACAGGAAAAGAAAGGGGTGTTTCCTGTAAAGGCACCAAGGATTATAATATCTGGGTGCCCACAGGCCGTACCCAACTGGAAACTGCCATACCTTATTGAGTCATCAGGGGCTGTAATTGTAGGCGAGGAATCATGTGTTGGCGAAAGGGGCACAAGGAACCTCACGGATGATTCAGGCGAGACAATAGATAAGATGATGGATGCTATCGTTGACAGATACTACAAGGTAGACTGTGCTATATTTACACCCAACCAGGAGCGCTGTGATCATGTACAGGAGATGTTCAAAAAATATAATGCAGATGGTGTAATCCATTACGGGCTCCAGTTTTGCCAGCCATATATTATGGAATCTATCCCTGTGGAAAAGACCCTTGAAAAGGAGGGTATCCCTACATTCAGGATAGAGACAGACTACAGCATGGAGGATGCAGGCCAGTTAAAGACCAGGATAGAGGCGTTTATAGAGCAGTTAAGATAGCTTTCAGCTTTCAGCATTCAGCTGTCAGCTAAAGAAAAAACAAGTTCACCACCCGCTTTGCTAGAGGCACAGAGGACACAGAGGTTTATTTATTTTTCACTTGTCGGAATGTTACGATAGATTAAAAAGGTTTTCTCTGTGCTCTCTGCGTCTCTAGTGAGTGTAACGAAAGGGTGGTGAAAATAGGAATATAATGAAATTTGCAGGCATAGACATAGGTTCACGCACAATAGAGCTGGTTGTTGTTGATGAATCAGAAAAGATCATACAAAATTTTCAGACGGATACAGGATTCAACCCTGCTCAAACCGCAAAAGCCCTTTTAGCGCAGGCGCAGTATGACCGTATCATGGCAACAGGGTATGGCCGTAACCTCTTTGAAATAGCTTTTGATGCACCAACAGTAACAGAGATAAAGGCACATGCTAGAGGAGCAAGGGCCTTTTTCCCTGAGATACGAGCAGTGCTTGATATAGGCGGTCAGGACAGTAAAGCCATGTCACTATTCGAAAACGGCAGGGTAAAAAAGTTTGAGATGAATGACCGGTGCGCTGCCGGCACCGGTAAATTTCTTGAGATCATGGCAAAGACACTCGGGTATGGTATCGATGAATTCGGTAAAGAGGCCCTCCTTTCCGAAAATGATATCAGTATATCAAGCATGTGCACGGTATTTGCCGAATCAGAGGTGACCTCACTTATTGCAAAGGGGCAAAACCGGCGGGATATAGCAAAAGGACTTCATGTAAGTGTGGTTAACAGGGTCGCTGGCATGTTAAACCGCGTCTCGCCGGATGGTGATATCGCATTTACAGGAGGTGTGGCAAAAAACCGGTGTATTGTTGATATGTTAACTAAAAAACTTGGAAAAACCGTTCTTGTCCCCCCTGACCCTCAACTGATCGGCGCATTAGGCGCAGCCCTTCTTTTAATCGCAAAAGACTGAAAATCGAAAGAAGTTATTTTTACCGCGAAAAACACGAAGTACACGAAAAGTTATTAACCTTTTACTTTTAATTTATTCTTTCGTGTTTTTAGTGTGTTTCGTGGTTAACTGTTTTATATGATACTTGTTTTGGTTTCAAGCAACTCCCCTTCACCCTTTTTCTCCAATGATATTGAAACAGCAAAAAAAGGCATTATTTTATGGCAAATATTTCGGCTTTAAAAGGTCAGAGGTTTTTAGAAGGGGATTAAAATGTTCGGGAGATATTTAAAAGATATAAAGATGGTAAACAAAGGGTCTCCACCAATCAAATTGCATGGGGCATGGGGTATCTTTTTTACCCTTTTCATTTTTCTCTTTATTGTTTCCGGCTGTTTAACAATTCCCATAAAAAAGGTTGACCCAATCAGTATAGAGCTGTTTCCTGCCTATGAAATGGCAGATGGCTCATCTGTTTCTCCTCAATCTGTTGCTGAGACCATACCTGATGTTGATATACTTGCAATCGATAATAATATAAAAAGGCTTATTGATGAAAAGGTAACAGGCATAGGGGATCCGGAAAGGCGTCTTGTTAAACTTACAGAGCTTCTCGCAAAGGTAGTGAAGTATGACACTTTA
Source organism: Desulfatiglans sp. (assembly GCA_012513605.1). Taxonomy (NCBI): domain Bacteria; kingdom Pseudomonadati; phylum Thermodesulfobacteriota; class Desulfobacteria; order Desulfatiglandales; family Desulfatiglandaceae; genus Desulfatiglans; species Desulfatiglans sp. The sequence goes on from JAAZBV010000069.1 coordinate 91,803, forward strand.
AGTGACCTGTACGGTGTAAAGACAGCACAGCAGACCTTTGATACAGGCACTGGAAACTGTCTCTCATTCAGTAACCTGTTTGTTGCAGCATCAAGATATGCAGGTCTTTCATCAAGGTTCTCGGCGGTGCCTACATTACCCAACTGGTCAAGGGATGGAGAAGTACTCTTTTTTACAAGACACATTGGGGCTGCAGTTGATATCAGATATGTATATTCCCAGGTAGTCCACCTCAGAATGATTGATGATAAAGAAAAATTGATCACAGTGGAGGACTCTGTAAGGTATTTCTTTTCTCCTTCAGAGCTTACCCCTTATAATTACCGGGTAAGCGCATATTATAATGAGACAATTCCTGACAGCCGTGCCTTTGCGCAGTACTATAATAATATCGGGAGTAAACTCCTTGCAGAGGGTAATCCAAAGGAGGCTTACAGGTATTTTATCAAGGCGATCAAGGTTGATCCAGACCTTAGCTATGCGTGGTCTAACCTTGGGGTGGTGTACAAAAGAAACAACCAGCTTGAGGCGGCAGAGGCAGCATATCTCCAGGGGCTTTCAGTAACCCGTGGCTCAAAGGATACCAGCATCTTATCCATAATCAATAATCTTGCGCACCTATATGATGCAAAGGGTGACATGGAGAATGCCGCATTTTATAAAGAGCAAGTGGCATCCTTCAGGAATAAAAATCCCTATTACCAGTATGCAGCCGGAAAGAGCGCCTATCAGGATGCTTTTTATGAAAAATCGGTTGGGTATTTCAGAGAGGCTATCCGGTTAAAAAAGGATGAGCATCTGTTCCATTATGGACTGGCCCTTGCCTATCATAAGACCGGGGAGATGAAAAAGGCAGAGGCAAGTATCAATAAGGCAATACACTATGCCATGAGTGTAGATAAAAAGAATTTTTATGAAAAGGCACTTGCATCATTAAAAAACAGTGGCACATTTTAATTAGTTTCCATCCAGAATTTGTCTATTTCTGAACGGACACTAATTAACACCTGCATTATCATGCCCGCATCTGCCTGAAATGTGTCCTTTACCATCAATAGATACATTTAATTAAAACAGAAAAATATCAGAGTCTTGACAACAGGTGAGAGCGACAATATTATGTGCAGCCAATATCATCTTGTCAGAGTGGTATTATTGTCTCAGGGTCATTTTATAATGGTCCTGTCCCCCCGTAATAACATGATTAACTTGGCAGGTTAAAAGGAATAAACCATATGAAAACATATCTAAAAAAGATCGGCTTTATTGTCCTGGCACTAGCATCACTTTCTACTGCCAATGCTAAGGCAGAAGATGGTTACAGGCTGTGGCTGAGATATGACAGGACCGCAGAACATGAACTTGTCGTGCAATATAAAGAAAATATTACTGAACTGGTTATCGAACATACAGACCCGGTAATAACAGCAGCCAGGGAGGAGTTGCAGGAGGGGTTAAATGGCATGCTTGGAGAAAAAATCAGTGTAAGCGAGAGTGTTTCAAAGGGTGGGGCGATTATCATCGGCACCCCCGAAGGCTCTTCCATTATCAGGCAGATGGTCAGCCGGACAGATATAAGGCTCATGGGTAATGAGGGCTATATTATCAGGTCCATTGTACATGATAACCGTCCTGTAACCATAATAGCCGCGAATAGACCAGTAGGGGTTTTATACGGGGCATTCCACTTTTTACGGCTTATACAGACCAGGAAGCCAATCAATAGTATATCAATCACCGAATCACCCCGAATTCAGAAGAGGCTCCTTAATCACTGGGATAACCTTAACGGGAGTGTGGAACGGGGTTACGCAGGCAATTCCATCTGGAAATGGGATGAGCTGCCTGAAAAGGTGGATAAAAGGTACAGGGATTATGCCCGCGCAAATGCATCGGTTGGTATTAATGGCACAGCCCTGAATAATGTAAACAGTCAGGCTGAGATATTGACCGGTAAATACATTAAAAAGGCCGCTAAAATTGCTGATGTGCTGCGCCCTTACGGGATCCATGTATATTTCAGCGTTAAATTTACAGCGCCTGTTGAGATTGGGGGGCTATCCACTTCTGATCCACTTGACCCTGGTGTGCAGAAATGGTGGATGGGTAAGGCAAAAGAGATATACAAAAGTATCCCTGATTTTGGCGGCTTTCTGGTCAAGGCCTATTCTGAAGGGCAGCCCGGCCCGCAGAAATATGGCCGCACCCATGCGGATGGGGCAAACATGCTTGCTAAAGCGCTTGCACCCTATGGGGGTATAGTCATGTGGCGCTCATTTGTCTATGACCTTTCCATAGATTCTGATCGCACCAAGTGCGCCTACCTTGAGTTTGTGCCGCTTGATGGCAAGTTTAATGATAATGTACTGGTTCAGACCAAGAACGGCCCGGTGGACTTCCAGCCAAGGGAGCCCTTTAATCCCCTGTTCGGGGCCATGCCCAAGACACCCCTGATGATGGAGCTCCAGATAACACAGGAATACACAGGCCAGGCAAAACACCTTGTTTATCTTGCGCCACAGTGGAAGGAGGTGCTCGATTCAGACACCTTTGCAAAGGGGAAAGGTACAACGGTTGCGAAAATAATTGATGGTTCTGCTGAGGGGCATACACTTTCAGGCATAGCGGGTGTCTCAGGCATTGGCACAGATAGAAACTGGTCAGGCCACATATTTTCACAGGCAAACTGGTATGCATATGGCAGGCTTGCATGGAACCCATCCCTCACATCTGCTGACATTGCTGATGAGTGGATCAGGATGACATGGTCAAATGAACCGGATATTGTTGGTACAATCGAAAAGATCATGGCCGGTTCATGGGAGGCATGCGTTGATTACATGACCCCCCTGGGGCTTCATCACCTTATGGCTGAAGGGCATCATTACGGGCCCGGGCCTGATCATGTGAACCCTGTCAGGGATGACTGGAGTTCCACCTATTACCACAAAGCGGATCAGTTCGGCATAGGGTTTGACAGGAGTTCAACAGGCACTAAAGGGACAGGGCAGTATGCTGAGCCCCTTAAAACCCTGTGGGATTCACCTCAAACATGCCCTGAGAAATACCTTCTATGGTTTCATCACCTGCCCTGGACATTCCCCATGTCATCTGGAAGGACACTCTGGGAAGAGATAGAGTTCCACTATAACAGGGGAGTTATTGAGGTAATTACCATGCAGCAGGATTGGGCATTGCTCAAAGAGAAGATTGACCAGGAGCGCTTTGATCATGTAGCTGAAAGGCTCACAATGCAACTGGAAAATGCAAAGGAATGGCGCGATGTGTGTGTTAAATACTTTGGCGGGTTTGCACAAAAATAATTATAGGAGAGTTATATATGAATCTGCATGCAATTGACGTAGCTATAATCCTGTTATATGTTGTAATTGTAATTATTATCGGCCTGATGATACGTAAAAAGGCTAGCGAGGGGATAACCAGCTATTTTCTTGGCGGAAAAAATCTTCCCTGGTACCTGCTTGGTGTATCAAACGCCTCTTCCATGTTTGATATCACCGGCACCATGTGGCTTGTAACCATCCTCTTTGTCTACGGCTTCAAGGGCACACTTTTGCCGTGGCTATGGCCCACCTTCAACCAGATATTTCTTATGATATATCTTTCGCGCTGGATAAGGCGATCTAATGTTCTCACAGGGGCCGAATGGATAGGGACGCGGTTCGGTTCAGGCAGGGGTGCAGAATTGAGCCGGTTGAGCGTTGCCATATTTGCAATAATATCTGTAACAGGATTTCTTATCTATTCATTTCAGGGGGTGGGCAGGTTCGCCTCTGTGGTGCTACCCTGGGAATTTTCCCATAACACATATGCTATTATGCTTATGACGGTAACAACCGTTTACGTTATCCTGGGGGGGATGTACAGTGTTGTGATAACAGACCTTATCCAGTTTCTTTTACTTGCATCGGTCTCAGTTATACTTGCTGCTATAGCGATGCAGCAGATAAGCCCCGAGATGCTTAATGCCGCTATCCCTGAGGGCTGGAGGTCTCTTGCCTTCGGCTGGAAACTTAATATAGACTGGAGCAGCCATATACCTGCAGTAAATGATAAGATCGCATCCGACGGTTATGGGCTATTCACCTTTGTCATGATGATGATTATATTCAAGGGCATACTGAACAGCATGGCAGGTACTGCCCCCAATTACGATATGCAGCGGGTGCTGGCCACAAAGTCACCAAAAGAGGCGGCCCTTATGAGCGGGCTTGTTTCTGTTGCCCTGTTCCCGCGCTGGCTCATGATTGCAGGGCTTACACTTATAGGTCTCTGCTTTTACAGCGGGGGGCTCAGGGAGATGGGGGCAGATATCGATTTTGAAAAGATCATGCCCTATGTGATCAATAATTATATCCCGGTGGGTGTAACAGGGCTCGCTATTGCAGGGCTCATTGCAGCTTTCATGTCTACATTTGACTCCACGGTAAACGCAGGGGCAGCTTACATAGTAAATGATATCTATAAAAGGTATTTTAAACCTGATGCTGACAACAGGCATATCATACGCATGAGCTATATCGCATCGATTGCAATAGTGCTTGTGGGCATTACATTTGGCACCCTTGCAACATCCATTCACTCTATCATGCAGTGGATTGTATCCGGCCTGGGAGGCGGATTTGCTGTGCCCAATATACTGAAATGGCACTGGTGGAGACTCAACGGTTACGGCTATTTCTGGGGCATGCTCTTTGGCATTGCATCAGCCCTTTTGTGCCCTGTGATCTTTCCTGGAATGGACCCCCTGTATGCTTTCCCATATATCATGGGGATAGCCGCCATTGCCTCTGTTATTGGCAGTCTTTTAACTGAACAGGATGAAGAAGAGGTGCTGATAAAATTCTATACAACTGTAAGGCCATGGGGTTTCTGGGGGCAGATAAGGGAAAAGGCAATGAAGATAGATCCATCCTTTGCCTCGGAAATAAGCGCAGGAAGAGACCTGGTTAATGTCCTTGTGGGGATAATCTGGCAGATGACCTTTGTCTTTGTCCCCATACTTCTTGTGATGAAGTCATTTAAATGGATGATCATCGCAATTATCGTAATGATAATTACCTCTCTCTTTTTAAAGAAAAACTGGTATGAGAGGCTAAATGATGATTAATAAAAGGATAATGATATATCTCTTTTCTCTTATTTTTCTCTTTTTTAGCGTGAACAGTGCTGAGGCCGGTTTTAAAAATTTTGTAAGGGCTGATGTAGATAAACTCATGGATGGTGACATGGAATACAGGTTTATCTCCTTTAATATCCCGAACCTCCACATGATAGAAGACCACATGGTTTTTAGTGAGATGAACCCCTGGCGGCTCCCTGATACATATGAGCTTAACGATGCCATTGAGACAGTGGCCCAGATGGGTGGTCAGGCAGTGAGGATATATGCCATCACTGTCAGACGCCCTGATGATCCCTCTGGCACTCCTAAGCATGTTCTTGGGCCTAACGAGTTTAATGAAGAGGCATTTAAGGCCCTGGATAACATGATGGCCATTGCTGCAAAGCACGGGATCAGGGTTATTATCCCGCTCATGGATAACTGGCCATGGATGGGTGGGAGAGAAGAGTATGCCGGTTTCAGGGGAAAGGGTAAGGATGCGTTCTGGACTGACCCTGAACTCAGAGAGGATTTTAAAAAGACCATAAGTTTTATAGTCAATCGCACCAACACTGTAACAGGTATTAAATACCGTGATGACATGGCCATCCTTGCATGGGAGACAGGTAATGAACTCACCAGCACACCCGAATGGGTTGCTGATATTGCTGCCTATATAAGGAGCCTTGATAATAATCACCTTATAATAGATGGCTTTCACTCAAACATGATCAGGGAATCATCCCTTACTGACCCTAATATAAGCCTTGTCACAACGCATCACTATGAGCAGGATCCCGGGTTAATGGCCAGGAACATACGTAAAAACATGGATATGGCCAGGGGCAGGAAGCCCTATTTTGTGGGTGAGTTTGGTTTTATCAGCACAGTGGGTCTTGAGGCGGCAATCAATGCAATAATGGATTCCGGATCATCCGGTGGGCTTTCATGGAGCCTGCGTTTTCACAGCCGTGACGGTGGCTTTTACTGGCATTCTGAGATGCTTGGCCTTGGCCTTTATAAGGCATTTCACTGGCCCGGTTTTGATTCAGGCAAAGACTATGATGAAACGAATGTCATGAAGATGATGCGTAAAAAGGCATTTGAAATCAGGGGAGAAAAGCTGCCGCCCATTCTTCCTCCAAAGGCGCCGGTAGTTATGGCCATTACCTCTCCCGCTTCCATCAACTGGCAGGGAAGCACAGGTGCATCAGGTTATGACATACAGAGAAGAGAGCTCGATAAAGGAGTATGGACAACTATTGAAACCGGTATATCGGATGCAGAGGAGGCATACCGCCCCCTTTATACAGATAAAGAAACCATGACTGGTAAGAGTTATGAATACCGCGTCAGGGCAAGAAATTCTGCGGGCGAGTCAAAATGGTCAGAGGCTGCGGGGCCTGTTAATGGCATTGGTGAAATAATCTCTGACCCAATGATGCGAACAGCAGATATATTTACAAGCGGGGGGAAGCTTGAATTCACAGTAAAAAATTCGAGGCAGGCAAAGGAGGATATATACAGGCTTTCAGGGGAAAAGGATGCCTTTATAGTATATTATCTCAATGACCCCTTTGATCAGTTCCAGATCGACTGTTTTTTCCCTGAAGTAGTAAGCTCTCCAAAGATAGAAATCAGTAAAGATGGTATTAATTATTCTGAAATTGTAGTCACCTCTCAAAACTATTATGTTGAAGACAAGGCATACGGCTATTACAAGCCGGTAAGGTACATATATAAGCAGCATGGGCTTGATGCAAAATATCTAAAGGTCACATGGAAGGGCATTATGCAAATTGCCCATACGAATGTAGGCCCGTAATGGAAAATATTACAGATATAAAAACCGAATTTATTAATGAAGTCGGGCAGAGTATACTCCCCTTCTGGCTCAGGTTCAGCGTTGATAATAAAAATGGCGGATTTTATGGCAGGGTGGATAACCTTGGCAATGCCATCCCTGATGCGCCCAAATCACTTATCCTTAACACCAGGATACTCTGGACATTTTCAGAGGCCTATTCCGCATTTGGTAGCATGGAATATCTTAAGATGGCCGACCATGCCTATGATTACCTGCATGAATTTTTCTATGACAGGGAGCATGGCGGCGTATATTGGCTTTTAGACAGTCAGGGTGTTCCCCTTGATGACAAAAAAAAGGCATATGGCCATGCCTTTCTTGTTTATGCCCTGGCCTCGTATTACAGGGTAACAGGTAAAAGGTCTGTGCTGGACAGTGCAGTTGGGGTTTTTAATCTCATTGAAAGGCATTTTCTTGATAAGGAGAATGGCGGGTATTTTGAAGCGGCCTTAAGGGACTGGTCTGTCGCAGAGGATATGCGGCTAAGCGCTATTGACATGAATGAAAAGAAATCCATGAATGCACATCTGCACATACTTGAGGCATATACAAATCTCCTGCGTGTGTGGAGGAACCCAACGCTTAAGGAGCAATTGAAAAATCTCCTTAAGATCTTTCAGGATCATATCATAGACCAGAAGACCTCTCACTTTAATCTATTTTTTGATGAGGCATGGCAGATAAAAAGCAGGCTGGTCTCGCCAGGGCATGATATAGAGGGGAGCTGGCTACTCTTTGAGTCTGCGGAACTTCTTAATGACCCTGATCTTAAGGCGGAGTTTAAAAATATATCTGCCCTTCTGGCAACCGCAGTGCTTGATCGATGCCTGGATCATGATGGAAGCCTTGTCTATGAAATACACCCTGACGGTGTAAAAAATATGGAAAAACACTGGTGGGTGCAGGCAGAGGCAATGGTGGGATTTCTTAATGCATATGAGCTTACAGGGGAGAGGAAATTTTATGATGCCATGCTGAGGGTATGGGGCTATATTAAGAATAACCTTATTGATAAAGAAAATGCTGAATGGTTTTATAAACTGCTTCATGATGGAACGGTAGATGACAAGGAGCCAAAGATCTCGGAATGGAAAGGACCATATCATAACAGCAGGGCATGTCTTGAGATCGCTGGAAGGTTAAACCGGATGAGTAAAGGTTAAAAAATAAAATTTATCTGTCATTCCCGGGCAGGAACATTGTTGTCAGGCTAAGGCGAAAAGCAAAAGCCTAAAACAATATCTCACACAGAGGCGCAAAGAACACTAAGAGAATGAAATGCTTTTTAAAATAATATTTTTTTTGTTTCATAACTTTGTGAGCTTTGTGACTTTGTGTGAGAAATGATTTTTCGTCTTGAATTATGGATAGATGTTTTTCTCGGGGATCTTAATATTATATCCCTTACCAGTAATGTGTTTTCGGTACGATATTTTTGTTAATTTGACGCCAATGCGGGCAGGCAGGAAGGGCAAACCTGTGAAGGATAAGAAATGAAATCATATTTTGATGAGAGATTGAGTCAGATTAAGGGGTACCATGAAAAAATCATTGATCATAAAAATGAACCCCTGTTCAGCATGCACGGTATCTACAAACGATATAAATACCCTGTAATAACAGCAGAGCACATCCCCCTTGAGTGGCGTTTTGATCTTGATAAGGAGAGAAACCCAAGGCTCCTTGAACGCGCGGGGATCAACTCCGTCTTTAACCCCGGCGCAATATTTTTTAATGGTAAATACTGTCTGGTGGTACGTGTGGAGGGGTGGGACAGAAAATCATTCTTCGCTGTAGCTGAAAGCCCTGATGGCATCAATAACTTTCAATTCTGGCCTGAACCAGTTCTAATGCCTGAAACAGATGACCCCGATGTTAATGTGTATGACATGAGGCTTACATTTCATGAGGACGGGTGGATATACGGGGTATTCTGTACAGAGCGTAAAGACCCTGATGCCCCGACATATGATCTGTCATCAGCGATTGCAAAGGCAGGCATTGCACGAACAAAAGACCTAATAAACTGGGAAAGGCTGAGTGATCTTAAAACCGTCTCAGCCCAGCAGCGAAATGTAGTGCTCCATCCTGAATTTATAGATGGCAAATATGCATTTTACACAAGGCCACAGGATGGTTTTATTGAAACAGGTTCAGGGAGCGGGATCGGCTGGGGGCTCTCTACATCCATAGAAAATGCCAGAATTGGTGAAGAGGTTATTATTGATGAACGCATCTATCATACAATCAAGGAGACCAAAAACGGCCAGGGGCCAGCGCCCATAAAGACAGATAAGGGGTGGTTACACCTGGCACATGGTGTGCGCGGGACTGCTGCGGGTCTTCGTTATGTGCTCTACCTGTTTATGACAGAACTTAAGAGACCGTGGGTACGCACATATAACCCTGGTGGTTATCTTATTGCCCCGCAGGATGAAGAACGAATCGGTGATGTAAACAATGTAGTGTTTTGTAACGGCTGGATCAAAGACCCTGATGGAAGGGTGCTGATATATTATGCATCATCAGATACCCATGTCCATGTGGCAGAGACAGATGTGGATACACTCATTGATTATGCAATAAATACACCCCCTGATGCCCTGACGAGCGCCGGGAGCGTAAAGGAACGGTTAAAGATAATAAAGGGTAATTTTAGGTAACGGTGCCGGGCTCACGCATTTATATGGAGTAGTGGAAAAGTGAACATAGGCGAAAAGGTAAATCAAAAAATGGTATTGCTATTTTATTAAATAAAAAACGAGACGGGATATGGACTTTGCCTGATGCATGTGAAATAATACCGCCCTGTAAAACCTTATTCCTGTTGCGATACCTGTAAATTTCGCGACCCCTGCCTGAAACAGGTTGATTTAGAGGAAGGACTGTGTGGAAAATATGAGTCAAAACAGATCCAGATTTCAAAATGAAAAACGCAGGCAACCCAGGTTAAAGGTACAGATATGGGCTGTCGAACTTAATGAAAATTCAAGATATTATCACATTCTGTCGAATCTGAGTGTAGGCGGTTTTTTCATAGAAAAAGAGCTACCCTTTTCAGTGGGATCAATAATTAACTTTGAGATGGAGCTTGATGGAGAAATCATCTCCTTTAAAGGGAAAGTAATAGACAACTATGTAAGTGCCGACTCCAATCGCCCTGGGGCCGGGGTTCAGTTTGTTGACCTGGATGAAAAAGAAAAGGCTAAACTAAATGCCTACCTGAACAAACTGGAGAAGTAATATTATTGGGCAGGATGATTTTATTATTAAGACTTTATTAGTGTAAGGTTTTTTATATGCCTGATCTGGATGATCAACAATTTGGGAAATATAAGCTGCTGAACAGGGTTGCTGAGGGCGGCATGGCAGAATTGTACATGGCAAAGCTCTCTGGTTACGAAGGTTTTGAGAAGCTTGTTGCCATTAAAAAAATCCTGCCTCATCTTGCCGAAGAGACAAATCTGATTAAGGCCTTCATCGATGAAGCCAAGCTTGCCGCGTTTCTGCAGCACCCTAATATCGTACAGATATATGATTTTGGAAGTGTGCATGATACATATTATATCGCAATGGAATATCTGTATGGTAAGGACCTGAAAATTGTCATAAAGCAGTATAAAGAAAAAGGAATGATGCTGAGCCTTGAAAATGCGCTCTACATCGCTACTCAGGTCTGCGCCGGCATTGATTATGCCCATAAACTTAAGGATTTCCAGGGCAAACCCCTTAATATTATTCACAGGGATATTGGTCCTCATAATGTTTTTATCACATATGACGGTCAGGTAAAGATCATAGATTTTGGTATCGCAAAGGCGGCCACCCAGGTCAATAAAACCCAGCACGGCTCTATTAAGGGGAAAATCACATATATGTCACCGGAGCAGGCAAAGGGCGAAAAGATCGATCACCGCTCAGATATATATGCCATGGGCATACTGCTTTATGAAATGGTTACCCATGAAAGAATGTTCGATGGAGAGATTAACTATAATCTCTTCAAAAAGGTTCTTGAATCTGAATACATTCCTGCTCAGCATTTAAACAGGGAGCTTCCAGAGGATCTTTGCAGGATTATTGACAAAGCTTTGGAGAAAAATCCTGATATGAGGTATCAGTCTGCAGAAGAGATGCTGACAGATATTGAAAGGTGTATGCTCAGGCTTTCTATAATTCCTTCTTACAGAGATCTTACGCGGTTTATGAATAAACTTTTTGATGAAGGGACTGCTGATGAGGCCGAAGAAACAGAAAATAGCGAACAAAGCAGCCCAACACTGAAGATATCAGATATGCCCGATCTTCAGTCTGAAAAAACTTTGCTTCTTTCTGATGCAGATTTACCTTACAGAAAAAAGCAAATATCAAAGTTTACATGTTATGCCCTGTCACTGATTGCATTAATATTTATATTGGTGGTTATAATAAAAAGGCCTGAACCCTTGATGAACTATTTTCATTTTAATGCCTCCAGTGAATCGGCTTCCGGACCTGCCAGCAACAGTCCCAATGCTTCTGACCAGGAAAAAGTCCTTTCGATGGGTGATTCATCCGGTTCCGGTGATTTAACGCAGGCTTATAATACAAATGCCGATTCTCTCGGGTTAAAGGAGGGGATTGCACTTCTTACCGCAGAAAAATTCACCGAAGCTGCCGCTCTCTTTGAGGAGATCCTGGCTACTGAGCCTCATGGTGGAGAAAGGATATCTGAATTATACTCTCATGCATTAGTCGGGCAGGCCTCCGGTATTTCAGCCAACATGCCTGAGAGGGCAAAGGCATTGCTGCTGAAAGCTGTAAAAATGAATCCTGGCATCTCCCAGGGCCATTTTCTATTGGGACGTATATATACACAGCAGAAGGATTATACCAGCGCAATTGCGTCATATCAGACGGCTGTTGATCTTGATCCTCAGATGTCTAACGCCTTTTTTAATATGGGTTACATATACGCAATTAAAAATGACTATATCAAGGCACATGAGATGTTCGCCCGGGTTGTTGCCCTCTCTCCCCCATTTCTGGATGAAGCGCTATATAATCTTGCGATTGTTCAAAGAAAAATGGGAAATATTCAGGATTGTATAAAGAATCTGGAAAAGGCAATAGCTGCTAATCCTGAAAACAATAACGCAAAAAAATTGCTTGAAACATTGAAAAAATAAAAAAGGGGATATCAACTATGATGAGAAAATCAGCTTTGCTCCTTTTATTATCAGGGGTTATTTTATTGTTTTGCAGCGGATGTAACCTGACAGGCGCGAAAAAAACAGAAGTTGTATATAAACCGGCAGACACTGTAAAAAGCCCGCCATATGTCCACACAGTAAAATATCCCGGAGAAACCTTGCGTATTATCTCAAAATGGTACACGGAAGATGAGAATAACTGGGAGGCTATTGCAAAGGCCAACCCCTATATGGATTATGAAAAGATGCCGGATGGGGCCAGGGTATTTATTCCTGAAAACCTCCTTAAGACAACAGCTCCATTATCTGAAGGGTTTATTTCCGACTCTATTCAAAAAAGCATACCCGTAGAGGAGATCAAACCCGTGGTAAAGGAAGAGGAAAAGAGGCCCCCGGTTTTAAAACCCAAGTCGCCGACTAAAAAGGCTGAAGATTTTGACCTGATTGGACCAAAATAAATTTAGAGGATATGCAGATGAAAAAAAAGATACAGATTTTTATCTCCTTCTTTACTATGTCAATGGTATGTGTTCACCTTCTCTTTGCTGCATCGGAAGCAGATATGAAACAATTAAAATTGAGTGATTTTAAAGAGACCCTTCGGAAAAGCGGCATCTTCCGAAATGCGGATTTAAGAAAATTGGATTTAACAGAAATAGATTTAGCTAAAACCTCTCTTCATAATTCATCATTGAACGAAACCATCCTGAAAAAAGTGAGACTTGTAGACGCCCTTCTGATCTCTACAGATTTGAGTAACAGTAATCTGCAAGAGGCAGAAATGACAGGATTAAAATCAGATAACTCAAATTTCACAAAGGCGGATTTAAGAAATTCGAATATGACCTGCGCTGCCATTATTTCTAGCATAATGACCGGGGCTGATCTTTCAGAGGCAATTCTTCGTTATGGATTAATCCTAAACAGCGATCTTAGCAATACAGTCATGAACAATACGGACCTTAGCTTCTCTTTAATAAAAGCTGATTTGAGCAATGCGGATCTTAACAGGGCGGATATGCACGGGGCATATTTCTCCAATGTTAAGCTTGTGAATGCCAACATGAGCAATGTCAATCTGAGCACTGCCAGGATGGAAGCCATAAACATGAAGGGCTCGGCTAAAGGTAGAACTATCCTTGTAAAGGCAAATCTGAGTTACGGCCATATAGAATCATCAAAGATGGA